>NZ_CEZBFX010000050.1:0-2483 GCF_982964205.1 Roseofilum sp.
GAGGGGGAGAAGCCGTGACGTTGACTAATTTGGGAACAGTTTACTACAGCATCGGAGAAGTGCAAGAGGCGATAAAGTATTACGAACAGGCCTTGCCCATTTACATAGCAGTGGAAGATAGAGGGGGAGAAGCCGTGACGTTGAATAATTTGGGATCAGTTTACGACAGTATCGGAGAAGTGCAAGAGGCGATCGCCTATTACGAACAAGCCTTACCCCTTTTCCGAGCAGTGGAAGATAGAGGGGGAGAAGCCACCACGTTGAATAATTTGGGAGGAATTTACGACAGCATTGGAGAAGTGCAACGGGCGATCGCCTATTACGAACAAGCCCTACCCCTTCACCGATCCGTGCAAAACAGAGAGGGAGAAGCCGCCATATTGAATAATTTGGGAGCAGTTTACAACAGCATCGGTCAACCGCAACGAGCGCTGGAGTATTACGAACAAGCCCTACCCCTTCACCGATCCGTGCAAGACAGAGAGGGAGAAGCTACGACGTTGAGCAACATTGCTGGGTTTTACCGAAATACCAATCAACCTGAAAAAGCCATTGAACACTGGAAACAATCCCTAGAAATTACCCTCAACCTCCGCAGCAACCTGAAACAAGAACATCGGAAAACGTTCATCGAATCTAACGATGCTCCAGCCATCGCCCTCACCTCCCTGCTCATCCAACAAAACGACCCCAAAGAAGCCTTTAGATGGATAAACCGCGTCACCACCTACGAACTGGCCGACTATACTCGCCTCCTCGGAGCCAAAGTCCAAAACCCCGAAGCTCAAGCCCTCATCGACCAATATAACCAGCGCTCCCAACAAATCGAAAGCCTCAGACGACAACTGCAACTCGACTTCTCCGATGACCAACTCTCGCGCCGCATCAATGACCTACAGACCGAAAACATTCAACTTGGAGAACAAATTGCCCAACAGTTCCCCGAAGCGGCTGACCTGTTTGAAACCCCTCTCATCGACATCGACGAACTGCAAGCCACCATCCCCGATGGAACTGTTGTCCTGCAACCCGTTCCCCTCACCAATATTACGAACGTTCCCAATACCCTAGCTCTGTTTCTGCTCACCCGCGATAGTTTCCAAGTCGTGCAAACCCCCCTCGATGCCGAGAAATTTAACCAACTCGTCCAGCGCTATCCCCAACAACTCGAAAACAGACACAAAGACTCTCTCACCACCAGTCGCGACCTTTACCACATCCTCATCCGCCCCATCGAAGACCAGCTCAACGCCTACAACCCCGAACACCTGAGCATCATCGCCACCGGCCAACTGCGCTACATCCCCTTTGAAAGCCTCAACGACCGAGAAACCAAACAATTCCTGATTGAAAAATACCCCATCAACTACCTGACGCGCCTCTCCCCAACCCCCTCCAACCCTCAAACCCCAAACAACTCCCGCCGTCTCCTGGCCTTCGGCAACCCCAAACCCGATACGCCCCTAGACCTACCGGGAACGGAAGCCGAAGTCAACACCATTACCCGACTCTTCCGCAACAGCCAGGGCTACCTGCACCAGAGCGCCACCCTCGACCAGTTTAAGACCCAAGCGCCTAAGTTTCCCTTCCTCCATCTGGCCACCCACGGCTGTTTTCAGGATCAACCCTGTCAGTTTGAAGCAGAAAAATGTAAAAATTAATACAGTAAATCTAGGGGTAAATACTATCCTCTTTGCCGATCGCCAGTGGCCCATCCAAGATGCCGCCCTCCTGGGGTTAACGGACACCCGCTTAATTGCCCTCAGCGCCTGCCAAACCGCCCGCGAAGCCGACCTAGAGGGAAATTCCATTTCCGGAGTCGCTTACCTGTTTGAACGGGCAGGAGCGCAAGCCGTCATGGCCAGTTTATGGCAAGCAGAAGATCGGTACACCCAGGAACTAATGAGCGATTTTTACCAATACATTACGGAAGGCATGACCCAAGCACAAGCCTTACGCCAAGCCAAACTCAATCAACTCAAACATCACCCCCATATTTGGTCACCGTTCATCCTCATCGGCGATGCTCAGTCTGATCCGTTACCAGAAACCGGGTTTCTGTCCCCAGTTAGAACCCCCGCTTTCGCCTTGCTTGCCGGTTCAATCCTCCTGATCGGCGGTTTCTGGTGGCTGAAACGTGGGCGCTAGTTCCCGTCATGGCGAGTGGAACGTAGTGGAACGAAGCAATCTTCCCTATCCCGGTAAACTTGGCGATCGCTTCCCTTCGGTCGCAATGACAAGAGTCAAGGCGATCGCCATGACAACAGTTCAGTCATTGCGAATGGAACGCAGTGGAATGAAGCAATCCCGACGCTCTCGGAAGGAGCAGCGATCGCTTCCCTTCGGTCGCCATGACATTTTCTCTGTCATGGCGAGTGGAACGCAGTGGAATGAAGCAATCCCGACGCTCTCGGAAGGAGCAGCGATCGCTTCCCTTCGGTCGCCATGACATTTTCTCTGTCATGGCGAGTGGAACGCAGTGG
>NZ_CEZBFX010000050.1:2583-34700 GCF_982964205.1 Roseofilum sp.
TGGCGATTGCTTCCCTTCGGTCGCCATGACAAGGGTAAAGGAGATCGCCATGACAACAGTTCAAAGGGCCATGAGATTACAAACAAATCTCATCATACAAATCTTGCCATTGCTCATTCATGCTATTAATCAAGTCAACCTTCTTCTTTCTTGAACCCCCTTTAATCTGCTTTTCTCGATTGATAGCGCTGGTGGGGTCATCAAAAATTTCGTAATAGACTAACTTGACGACATTATATTTTTTGGTAAATCCCTCAATTAGCTTATTCTTATGTTCATAGACTCTTCTGATCAGATCGTTAGTGACTCCGGTATAAATGACTGTATTGTTGGGATTGG
Organism: Roseofilum sp.; assembly: GCF_982964205.1. Lineage (NCBI taxonomy): Bacteria > Bacillati > Cyanobacteriota > Cyanophyceae > Desertifilales > Desertifilaceae > Roseofilum > Roseofilum sp. The sequence goes on from NZ_CEZBFX010000050.1 coordinate 2,923, forward strand.
TCATTAAGTAAATAAAATACTGTTGAGGCATGAGTCTTGGGATGGCTTCATTACACTGGCGCGACCTTCGCAATGATATTTTATCGGTCGTTGCGATCGTAGGGAAGCGATCTCCTTGATTCGGGGGGGTTGGGATGGCTTCGTTTCGCTGGCGCTCCACTCGCCATGATATTTTATCGGTCGTTGCGATCGTAGGGAAGCGATCTCCTTGACTCCAAGATGGTTGGGATTGCTTCATTCCACTGCGTTCCATTCGCAATGACTGAATAGTTGTCATGGTGAGTACAGGGGAGCGATCGCCTTGATTCCAAGATGATTGGGATTGCTTCGTTTCGCTGGCGCTCCACTCGCAATGACTTTTTCTCTGTCGTTGCGACCGAAGGGAAGCAATCGCTACCCTTTCCGAGATCGTAGAGATGGCTTTATTCCACTGCGTGCCGTTCGCAATGACCGATCTGGAGATGATATTAATTCTCCTCATTGGGTAATTCTGGTGGCTGAAACGTGGGCGCTAGAATCATTAATTGGTCGCCATACATACTTTTGGGCACAGCAAGCACTGGGGGAGATGTATCAGGACTTTCTTCTCCCGGAGTAGTTGGCAGCAGGTAGATCCAACCGTCTCGCTCTAGCAGCAATCGCCAGACTCGTAGAGGATTTTCGGGATCGTAAACCTCATTATTTTCGTCCCCCTTAAAGCCTTCAAATCCTTGGAAATCACCAAAAAAACGAAATCCTTCTACAGGACGCTTAAGAGATCCGGGATCATTCAGTTTACTACCGAGGGGAATACTATTTTCGGGCACAATAAAGGTAACGACGGGTAAGGTGGAATTGATGCCCATATCCCGTTGAGCATCCTGAAGGGCTTGAGTCTGGGCTAAATGAAATAAAATAATCAAAACCCAACTGACAATGACGGCTTCATCGACTAGGGAACGCAGAACTTTAATGGAATCAAAATTTAAGGGTTTGAACTGGAGAAGTTCAGATAATAGGCGATAGATAAAGGTTTTTTTTTGTGACCAATAATTCTGGAGACGCTGATGCAAGCGAATATTACTCTAGCCAATAAAGAAGAGAAATCAGGACGGATTACGGATATTGATGAGCAAGTGTTATCTTTGTATACTGGAACCTCAGAACTCACCAAATTTGAATGGGAAAAGATCGCTTCGATTAAGTTTGAAAAAGGGTCAATTGTCTATCTTCCCAATGGCAAGATGACCTATCGCAGTTCTAAGGAAAATTAGCCCGATCAATTTCGTAATGTCCCCGCGAGTGCTTTGAAAATTCTTGACGCAAACAAAGGCTACTTAGAAATTGACTTAAGCTCGATCGCGTCGTTGAATGAAGAGCAGATTGAAAACTATCATAGGGATCAACATAGCTCTTCTTTTGTTGTCAAGCAAATTGAGCGCGATCGCCACCCTAGCCAAATGACCATTACTCTTACTCGTCCGTAGGTGGCGAAACTGGTAAACGAAATGCAAAAATCGGCACTCAGCTAGGCATTTGGTGGGAAACTAGTGCAGTTATGATTTATAATGACAACCGTTTAAACGGACTTGATATTACCTCTTACCAGTGCGAAACGCTGTAATTGACATGGCAGAGTTTTTACATATTCCTGTTTTAGGATCGGAGTTAATTGAAGGTCTAGACGTGCGTCCAGGGGGCAAGTATCTGGACGCGACGGTGGGAGGGGGAGGGCATAGCTTGCTGCTGTTTGCCGAATGTCGGGATATCTGGGTCACTGCTATTGACCAAGATACGCAGGCACTAGAGGCGGCTAAACTGGCTTTATCGGAGTATGGCGATCGCCTAACCTTTTGGCAGGGCAATTTTGTTGATTATCCAGGTAATGCCGAACAATTTGATGGCATTATTGCCGATTTAGGGGTCAGTTCTGCCCAATTTGATATCCCGGAACGGGGGTTTAGTTTTCGCCATAGTGCCCCCTTGGATATGCGGATGAATCAACAGCAATCCCTGACGGCTGCGGATTTGATTAATCATGGGGATGAGAAGGAATTGGCAGATATCTTTTATCAATATGGTGAGGAGCGCTTGTCCCGGCGTATTGCTCGCTCTATTGTGGCTAAACGTCCCTTTAACACGACGACTGAGTTGGCACAGGCGATCGCTTCCTGTTATCCTCCTCGCGCCCGTCATGGGCGGATTCATCCCGCTACACGAGTGTTTCAAGCCCTACGCATTACAGTGAATCAAGAGTTAACTGTTTTGCCCCAGTTTCTAGATCTCGCTTCACACTGGTTAAAACCTAGGGGAATCATTGGGATGATTAGTTTTCATTCCCTAGAAGACCGATGCGTTAAACATTACTTTAAGGACTCCGCAGAACTTACCGTTTTGACCAAAAAACCGATAATTCCTCACGCAGAAGAAATCCAAAACAATCCCCGTGCGCGATCGGCAAAATTGAGATTGGCAAAACGCCTATAGTGCGACATGCTGCGCTGTAGCGTTGGTAACAGGTAAGGGGTAATGGCTAAACCGCTTCAAACCTCGATCCAATTCTTTATAAAACTTAGAAGAGTAGTGAGTTTTTATCTTCTGAGTATCTTATAACTGTTTATGATTGAATTTTTGAGTAGTAAAACCGAAAAAAACTGGAAATTATGGGGGATCGATCCAGATCCTCTGAAATGATAGGGTTAGAAGATCAATTGCATATCCATCTCAAGAGAACCGGAACCGTTAGCAGCTCTTGAGCTACCAGTCATGGGATTTAACGGGAATATGGAAACTTTAAAAAATAATGTTTTAGTCTTAGGGCAAGAGTTAGACGATCTCAACCTCTTGCAATCGCTGCTCAATCATGTCCCTTGTCGAGTCGCGATCGCCAAATCACCCGAACAAGCCGTGACTCTATCGAGTCAAACCCTTCCGTCCTTAGTGATTCTATCAGGAAATTGCCATCAATGGTCGGCTGATTTTGTCAATCAATTACGAAAGCAAGCCCAAAAATGTAGTGTGACTATTATTGCCCTAACGGATTGTCATGCTCCCAGTTGGTTACATCAAGAATCCCATCTAGGGGTAGATGGATATTTAGTCAAACCGGTAGCTACAGATATTCTCATGTCAGTAGTAGAATCCGCTAGACTACGGCAGTTTTGTTGTTTTTAATAACAGCTAGAGGGGCGGTTTCTCACTAGATCTCTCCCTGAGCATCTGGCTTTTAATCGGTGATTCGGTTCACACTCGAGAAAACCGTATCTCCCTTACCATGCGGTTTTAAAACGGTCAAGACTAGACTAGATTCAATAGCAATTCTGAGATTGAGGCACTCAAACCCTTACAGCCGTTTCTGCTGTAGCTCTCTATCACTTTGAGCATTTTGGAGATTGATTTTTGTATGTCTTACTATAGCTCCTATCTAATTCTGATCCCAGGAATACTCTTAATGTTCTGGGCGCAAAACCAAATCCGTAGCACCTATCAGCGTTATGCCCAAATTCCCTCTAGTATGGGAATGACGGGTGCAGAAGTGGCTCAAACCATTCTCTATCAAATGGGAATTACAGATATTAGTATTGAACCGGTTGCTGGAGAATTAACCGACCATTATGACCCGAATGCGAAAGCGGTACGCCTTTCTCAAGGGATCTATAATTCTTCTTCTTTAGCTGCTGCTGCGGTGGCAGCCCATGAATGTGGTCATGTATTGCAAGATAAGAAGGGTTATAGTTTTATGAATCTGAGGGCAAATTTAGTGCCCGTGGCTAATTTAGGGTCTCAGTTTGGCCCGATGCTCGTGATTTTAGGGTTATTTTTGGGCGGTTTAGGTACAATTTCTAGCTTAGTGATTAATTTAGGAATCGGATTATTTGTGGGCGCGATCGCCTTCCATGTGGTTACTCTACCGGTAGAATTTGATGCCTCTAGTCGCGCCCTGAAGTTAATTGATAATCTAGGGATTCTGCAAGGAGAAGAAAATCGAGGCGCTAAGGCGGTTCTACAAGCGGCTGCTTGGACTTATGTGGCCACAGCATTATATGCAGTGTTGCAACTAGCACAGTTGCTACTGATTAGCCGCGATCGCTAATCAGAATCTAGGAGAGTTGATAGAATGCAACTCTCCTAATTGAACTTTAATAACGAAAAATCTAACCGAGTTGAGTCGTAATCTAGATAACATTTACAATCGCCCCCATAAGGTTAGTATACTTGAGTAAATATCTATAATTAAGTTATTACTAAAAACTGGAGACCAACTCATGAGCGATTCTAAAACCTCACCATCGCTTCCTCTTCGTCTGGTTCTGGTTGTTCCTTTCCTAATACAGATTTTTGCAGCAGTTGGACTAACCGGTTATTTTTCTTTAAAAAATGGAAAAAAAGCAGTGAATAATGTCGCCTCTCAACTGCGAACTGAAATCACTGGGCGCGTTCAGAGCTATCTCGACAACTATTTAGCCATTCCCCATCAAATTAATGCAGCTAATGCTCATGCCATTCAACAAGGATGGCTAGATTTGAATAATATTGAAGCTTTAAATCGACAATTTTTAAATCAAAGTTATGCCTTTGGTCAAAATTATCCCCTTTATATTTATGTAGGAAACAAAGTTGGAGGATTTGTAGGTGCTGGTCGATATGAGATCAACGATACTTTTGTTTGGGAATTTACGGAAAATCTGAAACCTGGAGAATTGATCAGTTATCCAGTCGATTCTCAAGGTAACTTCACTGATGTACTGACCCCCTACAATTTTTTTGATGCCACTACACGACCTTGGTATCAAAAAGCAGTTAAAGAAAATAGCCAAATTTGGAGTGAGGTCTATACCTACGCTGATAATATTTTAGGCGTTACGGCGGCTCAACCTATTTTTGATCCAGAGGATCAATTCATCGGTGTCGCTGGTGTGGATATTCCCTTAGATGCAATTAACCAGTTTTTAGCCTCGATTAAAATAGGACAATCCGGTCAAATTGTGATTATAGAAAGATCGGGCTATGTGATTGGATCTTCAACCCAGGAATCTCCTTATCTTAAAGATGAAATCACCCAAGAACCGAAGCGCTTAGAAGCGAGCGAAAGCTCAAGGGTATCTATTCGCGAAGCCAGCCAATTTTTAGAAGCAAAGTTTTTACAACTGAGTCAAATCGATCGAACCCAACAATTGGAGTTTTGGATCGATCGAGAAAAGTATTTTTTACAAGTTACTCCCTTAGGAAATGAACAGGGATTAGATTGGTTGATTCTGGTGGTGATTCCTGAATCAGATTTTATGGCGGAAATTGATGCCAATACAGTGAGAACGATATGGCTTTGTTTAGCTGCATTAGGAATTGCTATCACCCTGGGAATTTATACATCTCGTTGGATTAGCGAACCGATTCTAGCTCTTGTTCAATCTTCAGAATTAATGTCTCATGGAGATTTAAATCAACAGGTTAAAAAGGGTAATATTACAGAACTGAAAACCTTAGCAGATGCGTTTAATCGCATGACAAGTCAACTGAAAGCCTATTTTACAGATTTGGAACAACGGGTAGAAGAGCGAACAGCGGAATTGGCGGAAGCGAAAAAAGTAGCCGATAGTGCAAACCAAGCTAAAAGTGAATTTTTAGCTAATATGAGCCATGAGTTGCGTACCCCCTTAAATGGCATCCTCGGTTATGCCCAAATTATGGATCGCGCTCAGGATCTCAATGACTATCGTAAGGGAGTGACGATTATTCATCAAGCAGGCTCTCACTTATTGACTTTAATTAATGATATTTTAGACCTAGCTAAAATTGAAGCTAGGAAAATGAATTTGGTGAACAGCGATTTTCATTTTCCATCTTTTTTGATCGCTGTAGCAGAAATGGCAAAAGTAAAAGCAACCAGTAAAGGGCTTGATCTGAAGATATTGATCGATGATTGCTTGCCAGTCGGGGTAAAAGCAGATGAAAAGCGTCTACGACAAGTGTTATTGAATTTATTAGGCAATGCGATTAAATTTACCGATGGAGGTGTGGTGACATTTAAGGTTGATGTGTGCGATCGCGATCTAGAGCCTCATCGAGTTAGAATTTGCTTTGTGATTGAAGATACAGGTATCGGGATGACTCCTGAACAATTGGGGCAGATTTTTTTGCCGTTTGAACAGGTGGGTTCGCAGTCTAGGAAGTCAGAAGGAACGGGTTTGGGGTTAACTATTTGTCGGCAAATTGTGACGATGATGGGAAGTAACCTTGAAGTAGAAAGTGAATTTGGGCGGGGGAGTAAGTTTGGCTTTGAAGTAGAGGTAGAGGTTTCTGATGAATGGGTAAGCCGTGCTGCGATTTTAGAACAAGGTAAAATTATCGGTTATCAAGGGGAAGCGAAAAAAATTATGGTGGTTGACGATCAAACCCTGAACCGAATCGTTGTTTATGAAATTTTAACTCCTTTGGGGTTTGTGATATCAGAGGCTAAAAATGGACGAGAAGGATTAGAAAAATTGGTGAAAGTAGCTCCTGATTTAGTGATGACGGATATTATCATGCCAGAGATGGATGGCTATGAATTTGCTAAAGGGATTCGTGAATCCTATTCACAAGATTTGCCCGTATTGGCGGTGAGTGCAAGTGTGTCTTTAGAAGATCGGAATTTGGCGATCGCCGCTGGATGTAATGAATTTCTAGATAAGCCGTTGGACATGGAAAAGTTGTTTACTGCTTTGAAGCGCTATCTCCACTTACAATGGATTTATGAACAGAAGCCCTCATCGCTTCCCTGCGATCCATCTCCGATGATTGTGCCGAAGCCAGAGTATTTACAACCCCTCTATAGAGCGCTGAAAATTGGAGATATTGACGCGATTGAGGAAACTGCTTATCGGCTAAAAGAGAAGAAAAGCGAATATGAAGCGTTTAGCGATCGCCTCCTAGAGTTAACGGCTGAGTTTGATGAGCGTGGTATTCTAGAGTTGCTGGAGAGCCAGTCTAAAGTCTAAAGTTCTTAAAGTGATGATTTTGGTATGTCCCTAAAATCGTTAAATCTAACCCCTGAGCTGTATGATTATCTACAAAAAGTTTCCCTGAGAGAACCGGAGATTTTAGCCGAACTGCGAGCAGAAACGGCTGGAAATCCTAGGGGAGGAATGCAAATTGCCCCGGAACAAGGTCAGTTTATGGCGTTTCTAGTGCGGTTAATGGGGGCGAAGAAAACCTTAGAGATTGGGGTGTTTACAGGATATAGTAGCCTAGTTGTGGCCTTAGCACTACCTCCAGAGGGTCAGATCGTGGCTTGTGATGTGGATGCAGAGGTAACGAATATAGCACGTCGCTATTGGCAAAAGGCAGGAGTTAGCGATCGCATCGACTTGCGCCTTGCTCCCGCTCTAGACACCCTGGATCAACTGATAGCGAACGGAGAAAACAATACATTTGATTTTGCCTTTATTGATGCCGATAAACGCAATTATATTAATTATTACGAAAAAGCCTTAACCTTGGTGCGTCCCGGAGGAATAATTGCCATTGATAATGTGTTATGGGCAGGAAAAGTCGCCGATCCGCAAGTAGACGATCCCCGCACCAAAGCCCTTCGAGCGTTTAATCAAACGCTCAAAAAAGATGAGCGAATTGAGTTAAGTTTAGTCCCCATTGGCGATGGCTTAACTTTAGCCTGGAAACGCTAATCTAGCTGGTAATGGGTAATAGTGACAAGCAAATTATCGTAGGGTGGGCAGGCTATTTTTATTAATGTTGAATAATATAGCGCTTTGCGCTAGGGAATAGGGAATAGGGAATAGGCTTTTGGTACATAGCTTTGAGGATTCAACACTGTCCCTCATAACAGCGCAAAGCGCTGTATTACTGGTTTTCCTGCCCACCTGACTCAGTAGTCATAATTGAGGTAGTGTAAGAGAGCAAAAGTTATGAATCCATCCACTGAAACTCCCATGGGAAAAGTTGAAACGACTTTAAAAGTCACCAATCGCGCCGATCAGTCTACGGCAACGCGAGGGTATATTACTCCAGAAGAAGTGCGCTCAATGACGCTGACAGATGTTCTCGTGGATACGGGAGCTACGTTATTGTGTTTACCTTCAGATGCGATCGCCACTTTAGGATTGGAATTGCTCAAGGAAGTAAATGTCTCCACAGCCACGGGATTGAGTAAAGCGCGAATCTTTCGTGATGCGTCTGTTTGTATTATGGGGCGCGAGGGAACATTTGAATGTTTGGAATTACCCGGAGGAAGGGAGCCGTTAATGGGGGTGATTCCTTTGGAGACGTTGGGGATAGAGTTGGATTTAAAGAATCGGCAGTTGAAGCTGTTGCCTGACGATTCAATGGATACTTATAGCGCTTTGCGCTAGGGAATAGGGAATAGGGAATAGGGAATAGGGAATAGGCTTTTGGTACATAGCTTTGAGGATTCAACACTGTCCCTCATAACAGCGCAAAGCGCTGTATTTAACGATTTTGTAAGGCGGATGGTATGGCAAAGCAATTGTAAGGTGGGCAGGATACAGCACTTCGCGCTGCTATGAGGTATATTGTTGATTGATAGATTTGAGTTGTCATTGCGATCGCAGGGAAGAAATCGCCAAGATTCGGGAATTTTGCGATTGCTTCATTGCGCTGGCGCTTCATTCGCAATGACATATCGTAATTGATTATTCAGACTTGATATTCAGAACCATTGTTAATTGTTCATTGATATAGCAGGTAATGAAATGCTGAAAGCGTGAAACTAGCGCATCTAATCTATTGATAATAAATCTTGATAATTCTGTGAATCCCTTATGTGCTAGAGTCTAGATAAGAGAAAAAAGTATCAACATCAATCCTCATCCCGCCCTTTGACGACCCCAGTAACAGCGTCTTAAACCATGGAAAATGCCCTTGTAGTGCATTTGCATTAAAAGTGAGATCATTATGATTTAACCATTCGTTATCCTTTCTCCAACCGATGTGTTCGCAAAAATTTTTCCAAGTGTTTATATTAGACTTTCCTAATAATTTTCCCAAATCAAGCCAAATTTTCTTTTGAACAGAAAAGCCAAATTTCCCATTGCTATACTTCACCCACAAACTATCTATCACTTGTAACTCATTACGGGGAAATTTGCGTAAATCATCGATAACTAAATACCCTTTATCTTCATCATCGCCTAACTGCAGCATTAAACGGGTTGTTTCCTCGTCTGCGTTTCGCCATTCTCTATTGCTCAGATAACGTTGCAAATCTCGAAACAATAAATTACTAACACTCGCTTCTAGTTCTTGTAACTCATTTTCTATCTCTGGAGAGACTTTGCGAGGCGTTTCTTGAATGCAATCATAAGCCAAAGCAACAGACTCTGACGTACCCACATTAATTAACGCTTTCAAAAACGGATTGGGATTCACTTGTGCCGCATACAACAATATCGTTTCTCGCCACCAAGACTCTTGCCAATTTTTGATTAATAACACCTCTTTATGAATGCGAATAATTTCGCTTGCAGCTAAATATCCTTGAAAACTTAAATGAGCAAACTGATAACCATTATCGCGTTTCACCAGTAGTTCGCTCACATCAACCAGTTGTTGAATAAAAGCATTCGTATCTACTGAAGCATCAATCCTGGTCACTAGAGCATTGATACAATAGTATAACAAATGATAATCAATTTCTGGCTCATTTTTTAGTACCATATATAAGGCTAATCTCTGTAAAATTTTCTGCGTTTCATCCGCCGGTAACAGCAAGTCTATATTCCTCGCTAAAGGACGATTACCCAACTGCAAACCGATCACTTCTCGATATAATTCACTGCGCCGCTTAGGTAATTTTTCACCGGGATAAGACCGATGAACATTCACAATTAAATTTAACAACAGGGGAATTTTGGCCAAGTCATTCAGTTCCGGACGCTGCTCTAACTGCTGTAATAAATTATTGGCATTTGTCGTTGCTTCCGCTTTTACCTCTGGAGTATTTCTTCCCCCTCTAGAATATCTCTCCTGGCATCCATACCAATTCTGAATAAATCTCTCTTGCTGATGGCGATTAAACGGCTGAATAAATAACTCAGCCTTCAGTTTATACTCCGAAGAAAACGACTTATACCCGGAGGGACGGGAGGTGACAATAAAATAAGCCTGCGGATACTGACTCATTTCTTTGCCAATCCACTCGCTAATCTGAGTGCGCCAGCCTTCTTTGACCTCATCAAACCCATCAATCATCACCAACAGCTTACCGTCTCGCAGATGGTTCCTAGCCCAATTCGGAGGCAGTTGTAGTTTATGATATCCAGGTAGCTGAGGAATATGATACTCTTCAATGAGTTGGGGTAGCGTTAACTGACTTTCATTCACGATCGCAGATTGCCAATGACGCAGTAATAATAAAACCGGCAATAGTTTCGGCGCTCTATATTTTCCTTGTTTCTTCTCAGTATAAATATACGTGATGTGGCGCAACAGTGTCGTTTTCCCATATCCACCCCAGGAAATAATCGCTAACCGGCGATAGGCTTCCGTTTTCTCTGCTTGTTTTAAAATTTCCCAAATCTGTAAACCCTTTTCTTGTAATTTTTCGAGCTTTTCCCGATTCCACTTCATTCCTGCAAAGAGGGGCAAAGATTCCCCTTCAAAGTTGCGAATAAAGGCATTACTTAAGCCCAAGGGAACAAAGACTTCATTGAGTAAGGGAGTAAAGATACTTAAGCCAGGCTTAAACCCTTCCATCTTAAAGTCTTGGCAGGTATTGCCTTGCAGCGTTAAGTATTTCTCATCCACTCCTGCTAACTGCCATTGAATCGCTTCTTCAATCCTTTTATTTGTCCGGTCTATCCAGTTAATTAAACCTTTCGCATCTTCCTTGCCTCTCCCCTCATAGATCTCAGCTAAACCTATCAAAAAGCTCTCAGAATAAGCACCCCAAGCGACACTAACCGCATTCACCGGTAATAGTAGCACTGCCATCAACCACTCTTGTTGTAAGAGGAAGGCAATAAATGGGCCACCAGTGGCTCCTAATGGCATCCATCGCACAAATGTCAGCAACGGCCCGCGAATCCATTGGCGAGCGGATGCGTTATCAATTTTTACTGATTCCGATCGCTGTTCTTCTTGTTCTTCTTCCCGCGTTTCCTCTGTCATAGCTCAACCTCAGAAACTCACGCCTATTATATCTAGCTCTCCCCATTCCCTAATGAATCAGGCGAAATAGTTGTTCCTGATATTCAATTTCTCCAACCACGCGACGCATGGGTTGAGGCCAAACTCGGAGTAGGGTGGGGGTAGCTAAGACCTGATCCTGTTCGGCGAGATCGGGATGTTTGAGAATATCAATCACTTTCAGGGTGTAGGGTTGAGAAAGACTTTGTTCTAAAAACAAGTGAACTTTGTGTAATAGTCGCTCTGTTGTGTTGTGATTTCCAGAGACAAATAAGCGAAAAATATAGCCGTGGGGGTTGAATTCTTCTAGGGATAAGTCCGGTTGCATCTCTTCTACAGAGCGATGTTGGACTCGCACCACCCAATCATGATCTTCCCAGAGTTGGGGAAATTGTTCGTAATAGGAGGCGATCGCGATCGGATCGCACAGCTCAGTATCACAAGATACCCGTTTCCACTCGACCTCTAAGCCAAATAGCGCATTTAACAGCGGTGCATAATCAAACACCAGGGGGTAAGCTTCAGCCACACAATGGGTTTGCTGAGTGTGGGGATCGATCCATCGATCTAGGGTTGCCGTATAACAGGGAACCAAAAAATGGGGGGCAGCACTGAGATCCAAAAGAGTCTGCAATTTAGCACACAGATCGATATGCCATCGATTCCGTTTCCTCGGATCGATGCAGTAAACAATGTCCCCCCCAGGAGTGAATAGGGCGATCGCCTTGAATGACTCAGAACCCATCATTCCCTTAGTCTAAATTAAATCCGACCTCGGAGGAATTGGGCCATTTCATTTGGCGTTGGCGATTTCTCTAGGGCCGTTTCTTCCGTGATCCGACCCTCTTGATAGAGATTATACAGAGCCTTATTCATCGTCGTCATCCCTTCAAACTCTGACCGAAGCATAATTTGGGTAATGGCCTCTAAGTCATTTTTGATTACATACTCTTTCACCGCATCCGTAGCAATCATAATGTCATGGAATGCCGCCCGCTTCCCATCCGTTGTTTTACACAAACCTTGAGCAACAATACAGACCAAAGACTCCGCAAGTGAAACTCGCAGGGCTGGCTGTTCTGCGGGGGGAAACATCCCCATAATCCGCTCAATCGTTTTTACCGCACTATTGGTGTGCAAGGTTCCCATCACCAAGTGACCGGTCGAGGCAGCTTTCAGGGCGATACCCATGGTTTCCTTGTCCCGAATTTCCCCCACCAACATCAAATCCGGGTCTTCCCGCAGAGCCGCTTTCAGGGCATTCTTAAATTCCCGGGTATGACGGCCGACTTCCCGGTGTTTTACCAAGGATTTCTGACTCACATGGACAAACTCCACCGGGTCTTCAATCGTAATAATATGGTGGGCCATGTTCCGATTGATATAGTCAATCATCGCCGCCATGGTGGTCGATTTCCCGGAACCCGTGGGCCCCGTCACCAGAATCAGCCCCTTGTGATAGTGACAGATATCCTTGAACACTTCTGGAGATTTCAACTGTTCCATCGTCAAAATATTCGATGGAATCAAGCGCAGCACCATAGCTGGTCCGGCCAACGAATCAAAGACATTAATCCGAATTCGCACAAAGCCAAAATCAAATGCACCGTCAAAATCGAGGTGGTCTTGGAATTGACGGATTTCTTCATCCGTCATACATTCTCGCAACCAGCTCATGAATGTATTCAGGTCAGTTCTGGGATATTCCAGACTGGTAATATCACCCCGTTTCCGAAAGCGAGGAATTTCATTAACCCCTACGTGGATATCAGAGACCCCATCTTCGTCGGCTCGTTTAACAATTTCTTGGAGGGTGGGATTACCCGGACTCGGCCCTGCTTTGGCCGCTGACCGCTTGGCGGCTTTGGGCGCTGCTCCTGGAGGGGGAGCTGCCTTAGCCTTGGCTGCCTTCGCTGCCTGGGGATTCATGGGCATGGTTCTGGCAGGCATTTGTTGGGTAGCTCCATCTGCACTAGCGGCTGCACGCGGGGGAGGAGCCGGGGGACGAGGAGGAGGAGAGGGCGGTTTTTTCTGGGGGGATTGGGTCATAGCTAAGTCCTGTACAATACATCAGTAAGTGCAGGTTTTAACCTACACTTTAGCCTTCATCCTCGGAATGAATTCACGGGGGGTTGGGCATGTGTCTTATAAAACTTCGGGCATCGGCGATCGATGCATCAAAAGGTTAAGGTGTAAGATGGCATCCAAGGGAAACCAGTCAATTTTCCATTGTACTCCTTTTTTTCTGTTTTATTTGTATAAAGTATGTCTAAAGTTTGGCGAATTGGGATTATTGTGGGCACTCGCCCAGAGGCGATTAAGTTAGCGCCTGCGATCGCTCAGTTTAGAGCAGCTCCAGAGTTTGAGACTGAAGTTATTTTAACGGGTCAACATCAAGAGATGGTCGCCCAAGTAATGGAGTTATTTGGGCTAACGGCTGACCATAATTTGCAGATTATGCAGCCGAAACAGACGCTTACGGATATTACTTGTCGCAGTTTGCAGGGTTTAGAAGCTCTGTTTGTGGAGTTGGGATTAGATTTGGTCATTGTACAGGGAGATACGACCACGGCATTTTCAGCGACCTTAGCGGCATTTTACCAGAAAATTCCGGTTGCCCATGTGGAGGCTGGATTACGCACGGATCAACTTTGGAATCCCTATCCAGAGGAGGCGAATCGGCGCTTGATTTCCCAGTTAGCCCATTTACATTTTGCCCCTACGGAGTTGGCGGTGGAGAATTTACAGCGCTCTGGGGTGGTGGGAGAGATTCATCAGACGGGAAATACGGTGATTGATGCGCTCTTGAAGGTGGCTGAATCTCAGAGTGGGTGTGAGATTGGGGGGTTAGACTGGTCTAAATATCGGGTGTTATTGGCGACGGTGCATCGGCGGGAAAATTGGGGCAGTCCGTTAGAGGCGATCGCCGAAGGATTCCTACAAATCTTAGCCAAATTCCCAGATACCGCCCTGGTTTTGCCCTTACACCGCAATCCCACAGTGCGCGAACCCTTACAGCGAATACTCGGCAACCACGATCGCATCTTTTTAACGGAACCCTTAGATTATGCCCAGTTAGTGGGGGCGATCGCCGCCTGTCATTTTGTGCTAACCGACTCTGGAGGACTTCAGGAAGAAGCGCCCTCGTTAGGCAAACCGGTATTAGTACTGCGGGAGACAACAGAACGTCCAGAGGCGATCGCCGCTGGCACTGCCCGCTTAGTCGGTACAGAATCTCACTCTATCTTGAATGCTGCCTCTGAACTCCTCTCTCAACCCAACCTCTATCAGCGCATAGCAACCGCGATTAACCCCTTTGGAGATGGTCACGCTTCCGAACGCATCTTAGAACAAGTCATAAGATTTCTGAAACCTTAGAAAACGGGATTTTGCCGTAAAAACTCTCTCACCGCCTCCTGTGTCAAGGGTTTCGCAAACAGATACCCTTGTCCATAATCACACCCCAATTGCGTCAACTTCTGCTGCTGTTCCACCGTTTCTACTCCCTCAGCCACCACATGCATCGACAAACTATGGCCCAAATTCACAATCGATTTCACCAACTCCCAATCCTTTTCCACCTCAGAATTTAAAGGAATAAACGACTGATCGATTTTCAGAGTATCAATAGGAAACAACTGGAGGCGACTTAAGCTCGAATGTCCCGTCCCAAAATCATCAATACAAAGATTGACCCCTAACTCTTGCAATTGGCATAATTGCTCCACCACAGAATCTAAATTTTCCATCATTAACCCTTCCGTAATTTCCACTTGGAAATAATTGGGGGGTAATTGATGGCGTTGCAAAGATTGCATAATAATATCAACCAAGCCCGCTTGAGAAAACTGGCGACCCGCCACATTCACATTCACATAGAAGGGATCGAATAACAAGCCATCGATTTGCCACTGCTTAATTTGTCTACAGGCTTCATCAATCACCCATTCTCCTATGGTCACAATCAAACCCGTTACTTCCGCTAAAGGAATAAACCGACCGGGACTAATCACTTGATTGTCCTGGGTTTTCCACCGAATTAACGATTCAAATCCACTAATTTTTCCGGTATGTAAAGAAATAATCGGTTGATAGTACAAGCAAAACTCCTGTCGTTCGATCGCCCGACGCAAATCCATTTCTAGCTGAAACTGACATTCATCGACCGATCGCATGGTACTATCAAACAATTGATGATGATTTTTACCCTTGCGTTTGGCATGATGAATCGCCGTATCTGCATCTTTGAGTAAACGTTCGGCATCCTCATACACCAATCCGGTAGACGCATGATGGGATAAAACAATGCCTATACTAGCACTGAGAAATACTTCATGACCTTGCACCCAAAACGGCTCATGGGCAAGTGCTTCTTCCATGCAATTTGCTAATTCCATAATTTCCTCATAATTCTGGATTTCTGGAATCAGAACCGCAAAATCATCTCCATTCAATCGAGATACAATTCCACAATTAGCCACATAGGTTTCTAATCGTCTCGCCACACTAATTAAGAGTTGATCTCCCACAAAGTGACCTAAACTATCATTAATGATCTTAAAGCGATTGAGATCGATCATTAAAACCGTAAAAAAATGTCCTGTTTTTCCCAGAACTTGAGTTAAACACTCTTCAATTTTACCCACCAATGCTGAACGATTACACAGTCCGGTTAATGGGTCATGAAACGCATGATATTCTAGAATCTCTTGGGCTTTCTTGCGCTCTGTAATATCTTCAATTGTACCTTCAAAGTATAGTAAATGACCTTTGTTACTTCGCACGGCATGACAATTTTCCGAAATCCAGATTTGGCTCCCGTCAACACGATAAACTTGAGATTCAAACCCTAATACTTCTCCCTTTTCCTCAATGAGAGTAATCAAGCGATCGCGCTGTTGTGAATCCACATAAACTTGTTCTTGAATACTCTCAATAATTTGTATGAGATTTTCAGGTGAAGCATACCCTAAAATCTTGGCAAATGCAGGATTAACGTTAATAAATGCCCCATCCAACGTAGATTGAAAAATACCTTCAATGGCATTTTCAAAAATACTATGATATTTCTTCTCCGCTTTGATTAGAGCTTCTTCAGTTGCTTTAAATTCGGTAATATCAGTCCCTGTGCCCATCAACTGAATAGCCTGGTCTTGCTCGTTTCTTTGTACACTACCGCGCAACAGAAACCAACGAATAGTGCCATTTTTATGAATGAGTCTTTGTGTGATTTCATAGTGTTTCATTTCTCCATTTATAACTCGATGGATTTGTTGGACTAAGCTTCTTTTGTCTTCGCTATAAATTCGTTTTGACCAGTCTTTAAACTCCGGCTGTTTATCTTCAGTATGATACCCTAATAACCGTTGCAAACTAGCATCTAACTTGAAAGTATTTTCGATAAAATCCCATTCCCAAATGCCAACTCTGCCTGCTTGGGTTGCCAATTCATAGCGTTTTTGACTTTTTTGCAAGGCTTCTAAAATGCTGTGACGCTCAGTAATATCTAAACTCACAGATTGAGTGCCAACAATATCCCCATGGGCATTATGTATGGGCGTTTTAATGACATGAAAATAATGGGGGCGATCGCTAGAGGGAAAGCATTGAGAATCGATCCTATCTAACCCCTTTCCTGTTTCTTGAACCCATCGATCTTCACTCATGAATTTTTGGGCTAACTCTGGAGGGTAAATTCGATCTAAGCGTTTATTAATAATCTCTGTCTGTTCATGTCCCAGGGTTTTTAAAAAGGCTTGATTGACAAAAGTTAATTTACCTTCACAATCGACCCGATAGATAATTTGGGGTAGAATATCAGCTAAAGATTGATAGTAAACATGGCTTTCTCGGAGTAGTTCTTGAAGCAGAATATTATAGCTGGTGAGTCTATCTAAACTTTTGTCTAAGGAATTTTGGGTATTTTGGAGCTTGCCGATCAGGGATTTATTTTGATCTTGGGTATGACCGATGAAAAGAGCCAGACTAAACATGAGGAACGCCGATAAACCCAATTCTAAAGGGGTCTGGGGGAAAAAAAGGCGATCGCCAGGGATAAAATAATTATAGATAAGAATTAGATTCGCTAATATAGCACTCCCTAACCCTACTTTCAATCCTCCCCAGTAGGAGAGGAGCATCAGAGGTAGTAGAATGCTAATTAAAGGATAAATCTGCTGTAAGCTGTTGACACCATGTAAAGGTGCAAACACTAACCCAAACAAAAGTAGGCAACTCCATAAACCTAAGGCTGTTAGAGCTACCCTAATCTGATGGGGATTGTATGGGTGTGGTTTCACCTGAACCTCCTAGCTGAATTTAAAAAGCTGGAGTGAATAGAAGATTAACGGCTTAAGTTGGATTGCCCATTTTCCAGGTGAAACTAGAGACTAGATTCGTGAGAATATGGGCTAAAATCGGAACCAGTAAGTTACCGGTGGCTAAAGCACTATATCCTAGGGCTAGTCCGACTAGGGTCGCCCAAATGACATACGGCCATTGATTGCTACCACTCAAGTGTAAAACACCAAAACAGAGGCTTGATAAGATCAAACCAGTAAAGTTCAATCCTAGGGCAGGGAGCATCACCCCTCGAAAGAGAAATTCTTCGCTTAAACCCGGCAGTAAGCCTAACCAGAGAATATCGGGATAGGTTAAGGGTTTGAGAACAAGACCGAGGTAAACATCGGCACTTTGGCGATAGGCTGGCCATACACTATAAACTAGGGCACTAGCAGCAGTAATCCCTAGACCAAGCAAGATACCGATCGCCAGTTTACCCAGTTCCCATTGAGCGCGAAGATGCACGATCGAACCGATCGCCAACCACAGTTTAGCGATAATCAGTAGAATAACGGCAGTCACTCCCATGGCAATCAGGATTTGCGATCGAGTCATGGGTTCCAAGTCTGGATTATGTTGGTCACTCACAGGCATTTAGGTGAAGAAAGGTCAATTTTGGGGTCGCTTATCCCTTCCCCTATAAAGGCAATAGGTTCGACCCAAGAGATTCTAGGCTTACCCCAGACCGATGGGCGACTAAGACTCCAAGGGCTTCTAAATAAGAGTTTACTCGCACCACTGGGATTTTGAGTAGTTCTGGAGGCGATCGCATCTCGGTTGTATTCTCACTCACGGCAATGATGCAAGTCGAGGTTTGACTTAACTTTAAGATAGCACTCCCCCCACCGGCTGTTGCGGGAATCACCACCGAATCGACTTGATCGGCCCAAATATCAGTCGGTTGGGGGGAATAGGGAGCCAAGGGAGTCAGGAGTTGGGGGGCACGACTGAGTCCGACTAAAACACAGGGCAAAAAAGTATATCCGAGTTCCTCAGCCGCAGAACGGGGGGAGAGCTGAGGATTGAGGGAGAGGGGTTGCAGGGCAGGAGCATGGGCACAGGGGATGCCCAAGGTGCGAACTACAAGATGGGAGATAATGGCTTCTACGCCGGCAATGGGGTCTATACCTTGTCCTTGGCGATAGTTTTGTAAGGCTTCACTGTCGGTATCGTCGGGAAACCTGGCGACTGCGGCGATCGCCTCTGCTCCCTGTTCCTCTTTCAGTTTTTCCGCTGCTCTGAGTAAGCTATCCGGGTTGCCGAGAGTTCCCCAACTGGCATGACTTTCTCCCTGGGTTAACTGGACTTCTAAGGGGCGATCGGTAATTACATATCCAGTAATGTTTAATCCCAAGGTTGCCCGTGCTGCATCGGCTACTTGGAGATGACGAGTGCGCAACTCTGGCTCGATCGCCCGATCTAACAGTAAGCCAATGCGGTTACTATTTACGGGGCGCAGTCCCCAGTCTTGGGCAGCAAACCGATCTAGGGCATAGCCTTCCACATACAAACCATTGGGAATATTCCAATAGAGGGATGCACCATTCAGGACATTAGGATGGGAAATCAGGCGATCGCTTATGGAGGCGATCGCTTTAGCTACAGGTAGGGCATCTCCTGCATAGCCCCCGATGGCTGCACCAATGCCCGTCGGGATAATTAAAACAACCGTATAGGGACGATGATTCACGCCTCTTGGATCGCCACCGCTTCTACCGTCGCCTTTTGCTGCTCTTCATCCACAGCAGTCACTGCCCAACGCAAAGGTTCTCCCCGCTTTTCGAGTTCTGCTTCAATTTCTTGATGCAGTTTGTTGGGCGTAGCTTGTAAATCTATTTCGGCTGTAATAAAGTGAGTCGTCATTTATTTATGGCGCTTCGCGCTGGTAATGGGTCATTGGTGTTGAGACTTTACTATTTCACAAATTGGAGGTCATAGACTTCATCCTCTTTCTCCGTCACCAATTTAATATCCGATTGAGGGTAAGCGGAACACAACAGAGCATATCCTTTCTTGCGCAACTCAGGACTCAACCCCATCGCATCATTCTCATCCCGATAGCGCACGCTTCCTTCTGTCACTAATACAGCACAGGTTTCACAGACTCCTGCTAAACAAGACTGAGGTAATTCAGGTAATTTTCCTTCTTGAGAATAATCATTGGCTACCTCTAGAATTTTGCGATCTTCAGGAACTTCAATCGTATAGCTTGTTCCTTGGTGATGAATTTCAACAGTAAAGGTTTTCGTCATAGGAATTGCAGTAGAGAAAAACACAAGTGCGCTCCTTTCCAGAGCATCCTTGATTCTATCATCACTCAAGTACTTTGTGGCGTTAATTTTCTTATTTTCTATTTCCTAATTTCCGAGTGAGATAGACCGCAACGCCGTCTTGCCTCAGCTTTTGACCTGGGGTTACCAGGTGGGTACTGAAGTCCCCGCATTCGTTTCCGAGTACTGGCTCGGTTTACTGCTGCTAGGATCTCGGTTCAGTTCCCTTATTAAGTCAAGCATAGATCATAAAACGTTATTGGCAGTCACCAACGCCGCAGCCTATCTTGAGAGCTATTGTAAGCCAATTTTCCGGGGGCGGCTAGGGGAGATTAGAGATTCTTATCAGAAAAATGGGTTGAAAACCCCGTCCTTTTAGGACGGCTTTGCGGTACAATAAAGTGGGTCACTGACCCACCCGCGACGAGGGAAACAGAAAGCCTAACTTCAAAGATTGCGGAATCCGCAACGGCGCAGAAAAATCGGTAGACCGGGAAAAGAGGATGGGGCAATGGGCAGTCCAACCCTTGAATCAACAAAGTACATCAAGATTTCTTCTTTGAGATGTCAACACATAAGGCGGCAGGGCTTGCCGTGTCAGTCTGCGGAGCGAGTGTAAGACCCGTTCATGTCCGCGAAGCGGAAACAGACTAAATCTGTGAAGGCAACTGCGATGAAACAGAAACCTAAAGCCTCCTGCGGAGGAGTTTCGCTAACGTGAGGTTTAGGAATCCCCTCGCCTTTAGGCAGGGGTGGATGTCAACCTGGATACCAAATCGATTCAATTTTTTCGGCGATCGCCACCAACGCCTCCCGTTCTGTGCTATCGGTACAGACGGTAACATGGCCTAACTTGCGTCCCGGTCTCACTTCAGGTTTGCAATACCAATGGACATGACTCCCCGGAATTTGGGCTAATGCCTCCCGTTTTTCTATATATTCACTCTCTGAATCTTCATAGCCCAATAAATTCACCATCACTGCTCCGGCAGATTTCAAACTCGGATCGCCCACGGGTAAATCTGCCACCGATCGCAAATGTTGGGCAAACTGGGACGTTTGGCAAGCATCTAAGCTAAAATGCCCCGAATTATGGGTACGAGGGGCAATTTCATTTACTAATACCTGGTATTCTGTGGTCAAGAAAAACTCAATACCAAAAATTCCAATCACATCTAATTTATTGAGCAATGTATGGGCAATTTCTTCAACTTTTTGTCGCACCTTTTCTTCGACTTGAGCCGGCACTAACACCCAGTGGCACACCTGATTTCTTTGTTTCGTTTCTACCACTGGATACACAACAACTTCCCCAGAGGAAAATCGAGCCGCCATCACTGCTAATTCTCGTTCAAAAGGTACAAATTCCTCTAATAAAACGGAGACATCAGCAAATGTTTTTGCCGCTTGATGGAACTGATCCCAATCTTTTAAAATCAAAGTTCCCTGGCCATCATAGCCCTGTCTTCTCGTTTTCAAAACCAAAGGAAAATGCAGATTTTCCGGAATCTGATGCCAATCTAAATTCTGAAACGAGGGAACCGGAAGCCCTAAATCTCGAAGAAAAGAGCGCTGATCGTACTTATCTAATAAGGGTTGGAGAGCTGACAAACTAGGACGAAAACAGACCCCTGACTTTTCTAGAGGAAAGAGAGCGTCTAAATCAATAAACTCATTTTCAAACGTGATTGCCTCACAGCGCTGTGCTAACTGCTCTGTAGCCCCCGCATCGGCGATCGCCCCAAAAATAACCTCCGAAGCTCTAGAGACGGCTGGATCGCTCGATTTAGGGGTTTGTACAATCAATTCAATCCCCAATGCTTGGGCTTCTAAAGCCATCATCCAGGCTAATTGTCCACCTCCGATCGCCCCCACACGAGTTTTCTGTCCCACTTTCATCTCTCTCTATCCGTTATCAGCCAGCCCACCATTATAGCGCTTTGCGCTTCAGTTTTTTTCGATTTCTAGAATGCCTATTCCCTAATTGCACCCATTATGCATGGTATTTTAGTACAAGTTACGGTTACAGTGTTTTGGCCTATCGCGGACATGAATCCGCTGCCCGTCAAATACAATGTTGCATCCCCAAAGCCATGTACCATAACCCGATTCCCTATTCCCTAGCGCGAAGCACTCCGCCTTGAGCTTATGTCCTCCCTAACCAAACCCCGTGATGTCCAAGTGGTTTATCTCGATCGCCAAACTACCCTATTGCGATCGCGCACTTGGGATCGTTTAAAATTTGAAGTCGAATATTCCCTACAAAAAGGAACGACGGCAAACTCATTTCTGATTCAAAGCGATAAGATAGCCCTGATCGATCCTCCTGGAGAATCCTTTACTGAGAACTATATCAAAGCCCTTCAAGAGCGGCTCGATCTAGCCTCCATTGATTATGCGATCGTTCAGCATTTCAATCCTAATCGGGGATCAACTTTGAAAGCACTCCTCAAACTTGCTCCTAAACTCACCTTAGTTTGCTCAAAAGCAGCTAAGTTAGCCCTGGATAAACTGTGGGAAGACGAAGAATTACAGGTCAAGGTGCAATTGGTGAACCGATCGGATCTAGAGTTAGATCTAGGACAAGGTCATCACCTTCAGTTTATCCCTACCCCTACCCCACGATGGCCTGATGGCATCTGCACCTATGACCCTGTATCACAAATCTTGTTTACCGATAAGTTTTTCGGCGCTCATGTCTGCGGAGATCAAGTATTTGATGAAGGCTGGAAACTTTATAGTGAAGACCGACGCTATTATTATGACTGTATCCATGCCGCCCAACCTCGACAGGTGTTGACGGCTCTAGGCCGGATCAAAGATAAACCCACTCGGTTTTATGCTCCTGGCCATGGCCCCTTGGTACGCTATGGAAAACAGGAGTTAACACAGCTCTATCATAGTTGGAGTGAGAAGCAAAGCGGACAGGATTTATCAGTAGCCTTAATCTATGCATCGGCTTATGGAAATACAGGAACATTAGCTCAGGCGATCGCCCGTGGAATTACGAAATCGAGTGTCGCTGTTGAGTTAATCGATTGCGAACTGGCCGATCCGGCTGAAATTCAGACCCAGGTAGAGAAGTGTGACGGCTTTATTTTAGGTTCTCCGACTTTAGCGGGACATCCCCCCACCCAAGTCCAAACCGCTTTGGGAATTGTCTTATCAACTGCGGCGAAAACGAAATTAGCGGGTGTATTTGGCTCCTTTGGTTGGAGTGGAGAGGCGATCGATATTTTAGAGAGCAAGTTACAGGATGCTGGATATAAGTTTGGCTTTGAGCCGATCCGGGTCAAGTTTGCTCCTACGGATGCTATTTTGCAGCAATGTAAGGAAGCTGGGATTGATTTTGCTCAACAGTTGAAGAGAGATCTCAAACGACGCACTCCCAAGCGATCGGTGAATGTATCAAGTAGCGATCGCACCGCTCAAGCAGTCGGCCGGGTGGTCGGATCGCTATGCGTGGTTTCAGCTCATCGGGGAGAGTTACATAGTGGAATGCTCGCCAGTTGGGTGTCTCAAGCGACATTTAATCCGCCAGGGTTAACGGTTGCAGTGGCCAAAGATCGGGCGATGGAGTCTTTAACCCATTCGGGCGATCGCTTTGTGCTGAATATCTTGCCGGAAAATAGTCCCTTAATTCGCCAATTTACGCGCAAGTTTGCCCCAGGAGAAGACCGGTTTGTGGGCTTGGAAACGGAAACGGCATCAAATGGCGCTAAGATTCTCAAAGATGCTCTCGCTTATCTTGAATGTACGGTTGGCGATCGCATGGAATGCGGCGACCATTGGATGGTTTACGCCACCGTTGAGAGCGGTCAAGTCTTTGATAAAACTGGGGTAACCGCCGTTCACCATCGCAAAACCGGCAGTTATTATTAATTCCCGATAGGAGTGGGTTGGAAATCCACTCCTACTAGCGGTCAGTTACAGCGCTTTGCTTTGTGATAGGGGGATGGGGAGATCTTTCAAGGGAATGATTTTAAGATTCGAGTCAGGAAGACAGGGAGAAACGGGGACACAGGGACACGGAGAATGAGATGACTCTATGAAATTTAGGGCGCTCTGAGGGTCTATGGATGCACAATCGTGAAAATCATTCACTTGTCAGGATGGGGAGATAGGGAGAGCAAGCAACAGATTGGGTGGAGTATTTCGCTGTTCTCGCGATCGTTAAAAACAGTCGTTAATGTACCTGATATGGCAGAGAAAAGTGCTTTATATTTCCTCCGTTGTTGTGCTTTAGCGCTATTAGGGTAGATCGCAGCGCTCAAGCACAACAATAACAGGAGTTTTCTCATGCACTACATTAACCACATGAGTCGCGATCGCCTCTCCTGGTCGCTTATCGGTCTTGTGAGTCCGGGTTAATCGGTGCGATATACTCTCTATTGGCACGAACATAACAAATGTAAGTGTCTAAACGCTCACCAGTATTCCGAGTTTGGATATCAAGAAAACTGGCAGAAACCCGAAGCCAGGGATTACCATCGATCGATCTAATCGCATTGTCTTGGTTACTGCTAAAAACAGCATCTACCACTGAACCATACCCAAGAGTCACGACAACAGAAAACTGGTTATCACGACAATTTAAACCCTTTGGATCGGGATCGACTACCAACCATTGTTTCTGTTGATAAGTTCCTCGATTGCCAAGCACACGAGATGATTGAAAGTCACCATTATTGTCGAAAGCTGGTACATCAGCCACTTGAGCCTCAGCAACAGTCGTCCCTGAACCTAAAAAGATAGGGAATGAGAGAAGGGATAGAATTAGGGTTCGCCACACTATAGTTGTACTCCTTACGATAGTACCCCAAGTATTATTATCACTCACGCCTTATGCTTTACGATCGTGGATCGAGGCAATTTCGAGTGCAGCTCACCCCCCTTAGTAATGGGTTTAATCAAGCCGTTTTTCTAGATATTGACCAATCATTTGTTCTTCTCCTGCACGGGAGATAATGGTTTGCCTGGTGCGATATTGCTGACCCACCAGTTTAATTTCTTCTTCAAACACCGACTGGTTGTATTCAGTGCGCAAGCACAAGGTGTGGGGATTAGGGAGATAATAGTCTGCTGTAACGGGTTTAGAGGTGGCAAAACCGCGATCGCGATATAACAAGTTTCCTAAAACCCCAATCACTGTTTCTCCCTTAGACTGCTTTTTCCCTGTAACAGACTCTTGAGCGTCCCAACTCACTACAGAACCGAATAACAGCATAGTCTCATCTTCCAACTGATGTAACCGAGCTAAATGCCGTAGGGGTTCGCTTCCTTGGGGTAAATAGGTAATTTCAATAATACTGGAAATTTCTTGGGGGTCTCCATCTGGTAGCGTATAGTAGCGTCGCTGAGAAGACCAACGCCCTACTGTTTCTTGGAAAAACCGCTCAGTATCTCGTTCCTGGGTCGTTTCTAGGGCAGTTGGGGCTAAGTTTGCTTGGGATATCACTACAGTTGCTCCTTATGCGAGAGTCGGTTGACGCAATTTCAACCCATATTTGGGAACTTGTGTCAAGAATTTTAACTTTTCTTAATGTTATCCCAGGATTAGCGATCGCGCAACCTTGCCGAAACCGTACCTAAGCTGTAGCTAGGTTGTCGAAAGTTGTACCATAGGGGATTAGGACGCAAGAAACTTATATGAATCCATACGATCGCCTAGAATTATTGCTCTTGAGTGGTAAAGGAGGAGTGGGGAAAACAACACTCTCCTGTGGTTTTGCCCGGTATTGGGGTCAGCAGTTTCCCCAAGAGAAAGTGTTACTGCTCTCAACAGATCCGGCTCACTCCCTAGGGGATGTGTTGCAATGTCCAGTTACCGGCGATCGCCTTTCTCTGCCCGATCTGCCCAATTTAGAAGTGCAAGCTCTCGATGCAGCAGCATTATTACAAGAATTCAAACAGAGCTACGGTGAAGTCCTACAACTGCTCGTTGAACGAGGAAGTTTTGCCGCGGCCGAAGATTTAACCCCCGTCTGGGATTTAAGTTGGCCGGGACTCGATGAATTAATGGGAATCTTAGAAATTCAGCGCTTGTTGCGGGAGCAAGAAGTGGATCGGGTGGTGGTGGATATGGCTCCTAGTGGTCATGCGCTCAATCTTTTGGGATTAATGGATTTTCTCGATCGGTTTTTAGAAGCGCTGGATTTATTCCAGGAGAAACATCGCGCTATCAGCCAAGCGTTTACCGGGCGTTATCAAGGGGATCGAGGGGATGAGTTTTTACAAGAGATGAAGTCCGATCTGCAAACGGGACGGGCCTTATTACAAGATCGAGACCGCACCCGTTGCGTAGTTGTGGGAATTGCCGAAGCCATGAGTTTAGAAGAAACTCGGCGCTTTGTGAGTTCTTTGCAAGGGTTGCAGATTCCCTTGGGAGGAGTTTGGGTGAATCGGTTGGTAGCGAGATCGGAAGATTTATCGCCAGAGGATCGAGACCGCTATGCAGAGCAGCAACAGATTCTACCGCAATTTCAGAAACTTGCAGAGGGTTTACCTCTGTTGGGAATTACTCAATATCCGAGTCCTCCGTTGGGAGGTGCAGCGTTAGATGGGGTCATTGCTCAGATGTCACCGGTAGGGGTGCAGGATGCAAGGATTACCTCGACTGAAGTGATTTGGCCCGATCGCATCCCACCGGGTTTACCTGATTTTATTGCCCAACAGCGCCGCTTAATTATCATTAGTGGTAAAGGGGGAGTGGGTAAAACCACTGTTGCAGCGGCGATCGCCTGGGGAATGGCTCAAACCCATCCTGAAAGTCAAGTGCGGGCAATCTCGATCGATCCGGCCCACTCCTTGGGGGATGCGTTTGGACAGCCTTTAGACCACAATCCCCAGGCGATCGATTTCCCCAACCTCACAGCCGCTGAAATCGATTCTCAAGTCCTGCTCAATCAGTTTCGCGAAGCCTATCTGTGGGAACTCGCGGAAATGATCAGTGGCGATTCCCCCACCCAAGAGAATTTACAATTACTCTATGGCCCGGAAGCTTGGCGTAAACTGGTCTCCCTCTCCTTTCCTGGGATTGATGAAATTTTAGCCCTCTTAGCAGTGATGGAACTCCTAGAGAATCAAGAGCAAGACTTGATTATCCTGGATACCGCTCCTACAGGGCATTTACTCCGATTTCTAGAAATGCCCACAGCTTTAGCAGACTGGTTAGCTTGGGTGTTCAAATTATGGATTAAATACCAAGATGTTCTCGGACGTACCGAGTTTATGGGAGAACTCCGTACCCTAAGAAAACGGGTAGTTGCAGCCCAGAAAAAACTCAAAGATGCTCGGCATACTGAGTTTATTGGTGTGGTTCAGAATCAACCAGCAATTTTAGCCGAGCATCATCGATTAAGTCAGTCTTTAAAGGATCTAGAGGTTTGTCAACCTTATGTGGTGTGGAATTATGCTTCTAATCGTCATGACCTATTGGGTTGTGATAGCGAGCAAACTGTAATTCATCTCCCTTCCTTGCCTCGCTCTGTTCAACCTCTGGTGCGGATTCAAGGCGCTGCACGACTGCTGTTTGAGCCGTCGTAGAGCGAAGACTAGGAAAAGGCTGGGCTGAAGTTCAGGTTTTGATGGGTCTCTAACTGATGATTCGATACACACTTGAGATTCACCCAAATTTTGTAACCTCTCTCTGAGCAAGTAATGCAGCTTTTGATGTTTTGTTCAGCCATGTCACAGGCATAACTATAGGCTTGTAGGCGATTCTCTTGGCTGTAAGAACGAACGTAAGTATACATCTCATTCTGGTAGGACATAGCGTCCTGAACACCATTGTTCCAATATTTGAAGGGTTGTACCAATTGTTCTTGGATGATCGATGGTAGACTTACGGGCATAATCAACTCCTACAAATTCCTTGCTTGTGTGTTCCTTGATATGAATGATCATAGGATGTGAATGTGAAAAACCTGTGAAACAAAGGCTTCACATCACTCTATAAAGAGTTTACATGTAGTGTAGGCTCTTTAGGAAATCTTCATTTCCTCTCTTTTTTGTATTCATATATACAAAAAAGCCAGGAACGATTAAGATTCCTGACTGGAAAGTTCAAAAATTCAATTGAAGATCAATTAGTCCAATCAAGGGAGCAACCTGTAGTGAAGAGTTTCTTATTTACAGCGCTTCGCGCTGCTATGAGGTACATTGTTGATCGTAGATGTGAGTTGTCATTGCGACCGCAGGGAAGCAATCGCCAAGATTGGGGGATTTTGCGATTGCTTCATTCCACTTGCGTGACCTTCGCAATGACTGATCTCAATGACACTGTACTCCGTTACAGCGCTTTGCGCTGTATTTTCCACCTAGGACACCATTGATTGTGCCTTGGGGGGTAAGGGGCTTAACCCCCTTTTTTCGGATAGTGACACAAGAGGACATGGAATCCTTAACGGTTAGCTACGAATGGGGGTGACAAAGATGATAGTAGTCCTGTAGCTCCCGTTTAATTGAAAGTGAGTGTTTACAACAGTCCCTAGGAAATTAAAAGGTGATGTTAACTAACCGTTACTGATGCGATCGCATGAACAAGATGTTTCTAACCATCGCTCTCCGAGTTCTTTAATAGAGAGTAGAACCGGTTTAAGTTCTCGGCCTTTTTCCGTAATTGAATATTCAACATGGGGCGGAATTTCAGGGTATACCGTGCGTTTGACTAACCCATGGTGTTCCAATTCTCGCAAACGCAGGGTCAGGGTTTTAGAGCTAATACCGGGTAAGGCATCCAGGAGGGCATGGGTGCGGCGATCGCCTTGGAACAGTTCCCGCAAAATCAACACTGACCATTTAGAACTAATCAAGTCCAAGACAAACTGAATCGGACAGCTTGGTACAAAACAGGCAGACTTTGGGATAGAGACTTCTGTTTCTATGGGGTTCCGTTGATAGTTCATAAGCGAATACTACTAACCTTAATGTTTATTTAAATATGTTTGTATCCCTGACTACATCCTATTTTTTCCCTTTAGGTAACTAAGGATTCAGGGCGTACCTACCTTGTAATTTTAATAGAAAGTAATAGGCTGTGAGAAGAGTGAATCCAAAGCCACTATCACAGGCAATTGCCCAGCAGAAAACGCTAAAGTCTTGGTATATCAAGGTTTGAAGCGATTAATAACTGTTAGTTGATAGTCCAAAATTACAGAAGTTGAAACAAATTGAGAGAGAACTTAATCTCTCGTAACTTCTCAGGCAGTATGTGGAAATAAAACTCCATTAAAAAGTATTACTTTGCTGTACTGTGCTGCCTAGCTAAGTCGAATTGAATTAAAAATCCGTGGAGGATATTGAACCATGACTCAAACCTTAGCCCTAGGAAATGTAACGAGTGAAGCTCAAAAAAATGAAGCTTTCGTTCTTTGGTTTGAACAAGTTGGCATCAGCGACATTCCCTTAGTTGGCGGTAAAAACGCCTCTCTAGGAGAAATGATCCAACAATTGACTCCCAAAGGTGTGGTTGTGCCCAATGGATTTGCTACCACAGCCCATGCTTATCGCTACTTCATTCAATCCGCAGGGTTAGAAAGCAAACTGCGAGAGTTATTCTCCGATCTGGATGTTGAAGATCTGAGCAATTTACGGCAACGGGGTAAAAAAGCCCGATCGCTGATCCTAGATACGCCATTCCCGGACGATCTGGAACAGGCGATCGCCAAAGCCTACGAAAGAATGTGCCAGTGGTATGGTAATCCAGACAATGGCAACCTCAACGAAACCGACGTAGCGGTACGCTCTAGTGCTACGGCTGAAGACCTACCCGATGCTAGTTTTGCCGGACAACAAGAAACCTACCTCAATGTCTATGGTGTAGATGCCGTTCTCAAAGCTTGCCACAAGTGCTTTGCTTCCATCTTCACCGATCGCGCCATCTCCTATCGCACCGTCAAAGGCTTCGATCACTTTGATGTTGCCCTCTCCGTCGGCGTACAAAAAATGGTACGCTCTGACCTCGCTTCCTCTGGTGTAATGTTCTCCATCGACACCGAAACCGGATTCAAAAACGCAGCTCTCGTTACTGCTGCCTATGGTTTAGGGGAAAACGTAGTTCAAGGAGCTGTCAACCCTGACGAATACTTCGTCTTCAAACCCACCCTCAAAGAAGGCTATCGTCCGATCCTGGAAAAACGCCTGGGTACAAAAGAACTGAAAATGGTCTATGACTTGGGTGGATCGAAACTGACCAAAAACGTTTCCGTTCCCGAATCTGAGCGGGGCAAATTCTGCCTGAACCACGATGAAATTCTTCAGTTGGCCAAATGGGCTTGTATTATTGAAGACCACTATTCCGAAGTCCGGGGCACTTACACCCCCATGGATATTGAATGGGCAAAAGATGGGGTTACTGGCGACCTGTTCATCGTGCAAGCGCGTCCCGAAACCGTTCAATCCCAAAAATCCGGTAGTATCCTCAAGAACTACAAACTCAAAGGCACATCGGACATCGCCGTTCGCGGTCGCGCTGTCGGTGAAATGATCGGTCAAGGAAATGCACGGGTGATCATGGAAGTTCACCGCATCGATGAATTCCAACCCGGTGAAGTCTTGGTTACCAACAAGACTGACCCCGACTGGGAACCGATCATGAAGAGAGCCAGCGCCATTGTCACCAACCAAGGCGGTCGGACTTGTCACGCAGCTATTATTGCACGAGAAATGGGTATTCCGGCGATCGTCGGTTGTGGAGATGCCACTGAAATCCTCACCACCGGTCAAGAAGTCACAGTATCCTGCTCTGAAGGTGAAGAAGGACGGGTTTATGACGGTCTAGTTCCCTTTGATGTCATTGAAACCCAACTCGACAACCTACCCAAGACCCGCACCCAAATCTTGATGAACGTGGGTAATCCTGAAGAAGCCTTCGGTTTATCCTCCATTCCCTGTGATGGTGTTGGATTAGCTCGGTTAGAGTTCATTATTGCCAACCACATCAAAGCTCATCCCTTGGCCCTGCTGCGGTACAACGAACTCGAAGACGAGTTAGCTAAACGGGAAATCGCCAAACTCACCGCCCTCTACGACAACAAACCTGACTTCTTCGTAGACAAACTGGCCCATGGTATCAGCATGATCGCGGCTTCCTTCTATCCCAATCCGGTGATTGTACGGATGTCCGACTTCAAGAGTAATGAATATGCCAACCTCTTAGGCGGTCGTCAGTTTGAACCCAAAGAAGAAAACCCGATGATTGGTTGGCGTGGTGCATCCCGCTACTATGACCCCAACTATCGCGAAGCCTATGGTTTAGAGTGTAAAGCACTCAAACGCGTTCGGGATGAAATGGGCTTAACCAATGTGATTCCTATGATTCCCTTCTGCCGCACCCCCGATGAAGGTCGCAAAGTGTTGGCTGAAATGGAAAGCAATGGCTTGAAACGCGGCGAAAATGGTTTGCAAGTTTACGTGATGTGCGAATTGCCCAGTAACGTGATCTATGCTGATGAATTTGCCCAAGTGTTTGATGGCTTCTCGATTGGTTCTAACGATTTAACCCAGTTAACCTTGGGATTAGACCGTGACTCTGCCTTGGTTGCCCACATCTTTGACGAACGGAATGAAGCGGTTCGTCGGATGGTACAAATTGCCATTAAAGCAGCGAAGAAACACAATCGCAAGATTGGTATTTGCGGTCAAGCGCCTAGTGACTATCCAGAGTTCGCCCGCTTCTTGGTTGAACTCGGCATTGATTCCATGAGTTTGAACCCGGATTCTGTTCTCAAAACTATCTTGGATATCAGCAAGATGGAGCAGTCGGGAACCATTATGGATGAGGTGTTGGAGGTAGCTCAGGCTAACTAATAACAGGTTTGGATTTTGGATTCACTCTATCTCAGCAATCTAAAATCCACACAAACTGCCCTGGGGATGAAATAACCCTGGGGCGGTTTTGTTTTGGATGGGCAAGATTCCCTATTCCCCATTCCCTATTCACCTGAGTTCGGGATAAGGGGAGAAGGAACAATGATGATTGGTTGAGCTTAAGTGCGAGATCTCTTTGGGGGACTAGTCCCCCAAACCCCCTACTGGGGAACGAGA
>NZ_CEZBFX010000051.1:0-31787 GCF_982964205.1 Roseofilum sp.
TAATTTTTAATTGATTCAGATGGCTGACGATACTTCTCAATTTGATTCCCAGTTTGAAGGCGAAGTTAAGGGATTGTCCATTGGTACGGGCAACGTTATTTACAACTACTTCTACAGCCATCCGAGCCAAGCTACAACGGAAGAGGTTGCAGAAACGGATAACCTTCCTTGTCCCTATCGGGGGTTATTTCATTTTGGCCCTAATGATGCCCAGTTTTTCTTTGGGCGAGAAAGTTTTATTCAGGAACTCTATGGGGCGACGAAAACCGAGCGGTTGATTCCTGTATTGGGAGCGTCGGGAAGTGGGAAATCTTCCGTGGTGTTGGCGGGGTTAGTACCGAAACTGGTACAGGATGGTCATTGGCAGTTTACCCATTGTCGTCCCGGTTCTGAGCCGTTTCATAGTTTGGCATTGTCTTTGGTTCCCCTGTATACTTCGGATGAGACGGATCAGATAATTCATGCACGGAAGTTGTCCAAGTCTTTGCAAAATGGAGAGCTTCCCTTAGCCGATGTATTTCTAAAGATTCGGCAGAATCATCCGACTGACCAAATTTTACTGATTATCGATCAATTTGAGGAACTCTACACGCTCTGTAGCAAAGTGGAGATACGCCACCAATTTTTAGATGCCCTGATTGCCGATTTACCCGGTACGGTGGTGATGACGATGCGGGCGGATTTTCTGGGAAATGCTCTGTCCTATCGACCTTTTGCGGATGTGTTGAACCGCAAGGATTACAAGTTGGGGTCGATGAACCGGGAGGAGTTGACGGACGTTATTGTGAAGCCTGCGGAAGCTCAGGGGGTGGGGTTTGAAGCGGGATTAATCGATCGCATTTTAGACGATGTGGACAATCAACCGGGGAATTTACCCCTGTTGGAGTTTGCCTTAACGCAATTGTGGCATCAGCGACGGGGGAAGACGTTAACCCATGAGGTTTATGCCGCCATTGGTGAGGTGGAAGGCGCTCTGGCTCGTCATGCAGATGAGACTTATGGCAGGTTGGTGGATGCAGAGAAGGAAAGGGTGCGCCAGATTTTTATTCAATTGGTGCGTCCGGGTGAAGGAGCAGAAGATACGCGACGGGTGGCAGTGAAAGGGGAGTTAGGGGAGCAGAGTTGGTCGTTGGTGAAGCAATTGGCCGATGCTCGGTTGGTGGTGACGAGTCGGGATGGGCAAGAGCAGGAAACGGTGGAAGTGGTTCACGAGGCGCTGATTCTCAATTGGGGTGAGTTGCGGGGTTGGATGGAGACGGATAGGACGTTTCGCGCCTGGCAGGAGCGACTCAGGGGGGCGAAGCGACAATGGGAAGCCACGGGGAAAGATGCAGGGTCATTATTGCGAGGGGCATTTTTAGCCGAGGCTCAGGAGAGACTAGAAGAGCGTCCCCAGGAGTTGCGTGCTGAGGCTGAGTTTATTCGGCTGAGTATGGCGGAGAAGGAGAGGGAAGAGAAGGAAAAAGAGACCCGCAGGCGGGAGCAGATTAGGACACTAGGGCAACTGGTTGTTGTTTCTTGGGCAGCTTTGATAGTGACTACTGGTTTATTCTTCATGGCTCGGTATCAGCAGAAACAGGCAGAATTGAGTGAAGCCGATTCTCTCGCTCGCTATTCTCTAGCTCTGTCTAAGGAAGGTAAAGATTTGGATGCAGCAATAGCCCTTCTGAAAGCAAATAAAATTCTGGAAAAGCACCACGCCAGCGACTCAGAGTTAATGACTGCTGTAACAACCTATGTTTATGAAAGTAGAGAACGTCACCGCTTTCATGGTCATCAGAAAGGAGTCAGTGATATCCATTACAGCCCAGATGGAAAAATCTTAGCCTCTGGTAGTTGGGACAGAACCATCAAGTTGTGGAACGTAGAAACAGGGGAAGAACTGACTACCCTTACTGGTCATGGTCATCAGGACAATATCACAAGCATCAGTTACAGCCCGAATGGAAAAACCTTAGCCTCTAGTAGTGATGACGGAAGCATCAAGTTCTGGAATTTGGAAACTGGAGAAGAACTCACTACCCTTAACAGCGATCAGGATGCGGTCAGAAGTCTCAGTTATAG
The DNA here is from genome assembly GCF_982964205.1 of Roseofilum sp. Lineage (NCBI taxonomy): Bacteria > Bacillati > Cyanobacteriota > Cyanophyceae > Desertifilales > Desertifilaceae > Roseofilum > Roseofilum sp. The sequence goes on from NZ_CEZBFX010000051.1 coordinate 2,065, forward strand.
TCCAGATGGTAATACTTTAGCGTCTGGGGATTATCGCGGAACTATTAAGGTGTGGAACCTAGAGACAGAAAAATTTACTACTCTCAACGGTCATCAGGATTCAGTCAGAGGTCTCAGTTACAGTCCAGATGGAAAGACCCTCGCCTCTGGTAGTGATGATGGAACCATCAAGCTGTGGAACCTACAAACGGAAGAAGTTTCTACCCTTACTGCTCATCAAGACGATATCAACAGTGTAAGTTATAGCCCAGATGGAAAGACCTTAGCCTCTGGTAGTCGTGACGGAACTATCAAGTTGTGGGATTTGGAAACTGGAGAAGAACTCACTACCCTTACTGGTCATCGAGGGAGGGTCATAAGTATCAGTTACAGCCCAGATGGAAAAACGTTAGCTTCTGGTAGTTCTGACGAAACTATTAAGGTATGGAATTTAGAAACGCAAGAAGAAATTACTACCCTCACTAGTCATCAGGATGCAGTTATTACTGTCAGTTATAGTCCAGATGGTAAGACTTTAGCTGCTGGCAATTGGGACGGCATCATCCAGTTATGGAGTCTAGATCTAGAGACAGAAATGACGACCCTAACTGGTCATCAGGGACGGGTCAGTAGTGTCAGTTATAGTCCAGATGGGAAAACTTTAGCTTCTGGTGGTGAGGACGGAACTCTCATCCTGTGGAACCTAGAAACCGAAGAGATTACTACCCTAACTGGTCATCAGGGATTTGTCAGTAGTGTCAGTTATAGTCCAGATGGGAAAACTTTAGCTTCTAGTGGTGAGGATGGAACTATCAAACTGTGGAATTTAGAAACAGGTGCAGAAATGACTATCGCCGGTTCTCAGAATGAGGTCTCTAGCGTTAATTACAGCGCAGATGGCAAAACCTTAGTTTCTATTAGTTGGGATGCAAATACCAGTTGGCACGGAAACATAAAGCTGTGGAATGCAGAAACGGGAGAAGAACTTACTACTCTCACGGGTCATAAGGCATCAGGCTACAGTGTCAGATACAGCCCAGATGGAAAAACTTTAGCTTCTGGTAGTAATGATGGAACTGTCAAGTTGTGGAATCTAGAAACGGGCGAAGCAATTACTGCTCTCACTGGTCATAGGGGGAGGGTCTACAGCGTTAGTTATAACCCAGATGGTCACACTCTAGCTTCTAGCAGTGATGATAGAACCATCAAGGTATGGAACCTAAAAACTGAGGAAGAAATTCTGAGCCTCACGGGTCATCAGGGGGTAGTTAAAAGTCTCAGTTACAGTCCAGATGGAAAAACTCTAGCATCCAGCAGTTATGACGGCACGATCAAACTGTGGGATGTGGAAACGGGGGAAGAGCTTGCTACTCTCATTGGTCATCAGAGGTCAGTTTTTAGTGTTAGCTATAGCCCCGATGGAAAGACTCTTGCTTCTGGCAGTTGGGACGGAACGATCAAGCTGTGGGATGTGGACTTTGACTCTTTAATGGAGAGAACTTGCCAGAGAATTCGCCCGTATTTGTCTAATCCTCATGCTCCTTTGAGTGAGGAAGAGCGCCGCTTATGCGACGGAATAGGAGATGGGGAATAGGAAAAAACTGTTTTTATATCAAATCCTTAAATGGTTGCGACAAATGTCTACTGTAGAGACATGGTGGGGGAGGGCGGGTTGACAAAAATAGTTGTCAGTCTACAAGATTTGGGTATAACCCGCCCCTACAGATCTCTGTAGCGTCAATAAATAGATTTGATATTACTTTTCCTTTAGGGCAAAGCGTTGTAACAGACGACCGACTTCTATTCGCTCCCATAAATTTCCTGGAAGGGATTGATTTAAGCGCAGGGGAATTTTAGGCGTGGAAAAAGATTGGGCGTAAGCGGGACTGAGGAAAATTTCATAGCGTTCTTTTTCCGGGGTTAATTGTTTAATAAATGCCAGAGAAACCCCATTGACTAATTGTTGTAAAGGCTCAAAGGGGGAACCCACGGGATTTGAATCTCTGAGATTACCAATACTTAAATGGGGTGTGCCAATTGCTGTGAGCAGATATTTGGGCGCGGTTAAGCGGTTAAAGGGGCGGATTTGATGTTCGAGGGCTGGGGCGACGACATCATTGGTATTGGTTAAGATTAACGTGGGGATTTTGACGGCACTGATTCCGGTTTCGCCAAATAAACGCCCAATCACGGGACTAATGGCAATCACTTGCACAATCCGGTCATCCTTAAGGGACTGGGGCGTAACGGTGAGATCGGCGGCTGCACATTGTAACCAGTCGGCGGGAGAACGACCTAAGGGCAGGCGATCGCGACAAAAACGGCGTACACTGGCTAAATCTAGCTCTGCACCCGCTACCACGAAGGCGGTATACCCCCCCAAGGAGTGACCCACTAGGGTGACCCGATCGGTGTTGAATTTATCTTTTAATGGGCCTGGTTGATCGTTGACATCACTTAAATAATCGAGCAAAAAGTGAATATCTAAGGGGCGGTCAATAAACTCCTCTGGAGGGACTAGGGTGGTTAACTGGCTAAATTTTGATCCCTTAATTAACCATCTGAGATTACTTCCGGGATGCTCGATCGCCGCTACGGTTAATCCATGGGAGGCTAAATGATAGGCTAAACCCGACAGGTAATGGCGATCGGAGCCAAACCCGTGGGACATGACCACTAGAGGCCCAGGGGTTGGCGATCGCCGGACGGTATACAGATCGACCGGAATAATGCGCTCCCTATCCCGGTCTTGGAGAATTAATGAAGTTTTTTCTACCCGATCGTAGGTTCGTTGGGTCGGATCGACTTCCCCAGTCAGAGGATCTGAGGACTCATTCACCAACAGATCGCGCACCAGTAAGGGTTCTAGAAGGCGACTTTGCCAATAATCATGGTTAAACTGAAGGGCAAAAGAGAGCGCAGCGGAAACATTGATGGTAATTTCTTGACCGGGATAGGCTTTGAGAATAGAGAGAACACTGAAATCGTTTTGTTGGAGTGTGGTGGTTACAGCTTGCTCTAGATAGTCCAGCCGACTATTGGGCAAAATAGGAACGATACTTTGGTAAATTTCCAGACTCAGGGGAGAGTGGAGAATATTTCTGAGGATGCGATCGCCCAGTTGAGTATCAATGGGAAACCGATAGTCTATGAGCTGTTGCACCCTAGGGGTGAGGACTGAGCGATAGGGATGCAATGCCGGAGATAGGGTTCCGGTTTCGCTAAACTCTTCTAAATCGGCGATCGCAATTTGAGTCTGCCATAATCCTAAACGAAGATTAATGCGCTCGGCTCCATGGGCAGGTTGTCCTAGGGCACACCAACCACTCAATAGAGCTAAGACACATCTTAAACCCCATCGTTGGTGCGATCGCTTCATCATCCTCATCCTTTACTCAAATAAAAAAGTTCTAGGCACACCCCTTATGGGGACTCTTCCTGTGCTTCTCTCAGTAATAACACAAACTGATAAGTTCCTACCGGCATATCCCTCTCAGGAATCCAATTGCCATTCACCCAATCCCAAGTATACAGTTGTTTATTCAGAATCGTCACATAAGAAATTTCGCCTAAATTCCCCGTCACCAAATACATGGGGACCCCTAACCGATAAGTATTATTACAATTATTAGAATTCGATTGAATTTGACTGCAAATCTGACGATACAATGCGGGATTTAAATCGATCAGTTCATGAAAATTTCGGCGATGTTCTCCCCAAGCTGCTTGGGAAATTCCCACACCTCCTAAAAATGCCGTTAAACCGATTAACAGGCTGGAAATGATACGAGTTTTCACGATCTAGACTCCCTTTGAGAATTTTGCTCTAATTATAGCCAAAGGGCGATCGCGAGAAGGCACGATTAACCTAGGAATTTCTGAATAAATGAGCTGTGGAGGTTAGGGAACAAAAAACAGTTTTAGCCTATTGCTAGAGAGCCAATTCCCCATCCCCCAATCCCTCACCCGAAGCTAAGACAACTTCATCAGAGCATCCACAAGCATCGGTGGTAACTTTCTCAGTACCTTACCCCGTTGGCGATCGACCGCGACTAAAGTAACCTGAGCCGTCATATAACGCTCGTCTCCATCTAACGAACAAATCTGACATTGGATAATCTGGCGAACCCCAGTAATTTCTGCCAAACGAGTTTTCAAGATCGCTCTCATTCCTAACTGAAGGGGTTTCTGATAGCGCACCGACAGATCCACCACCGGTAGATCGCATCCGATTGCCACCAATTGAGCGAAATCAACCCCCATAGAGCGGAAATACTCTACCCTTGCCTCTTCCATCCATTGGATATAACTTCCATGCCAAACCACCCCAGCATAGTCGGTATGGTGGGGATAGACACAAACCGGATACTCAAACCAGGGGCGATCGCCAGGATCGGCCCCCCCAGGATAAACGGATACAATTCTGGAAGTCGCGATCGATTTATCTGACACTTTTCTTAAAATTTTACGTTGCAACTTCAGATTATCCTTAAATCATAAGAAGAATTTCCTCAATACAGATGGAATCACCCCAATGTTCAAGAAAATTTTAGTTGCCGTTGCTGGCCGAGGTCTGTGCGAACAAATGATGAATATGCTCCTAGAGATTCCCTCCATTCAAAGGGACACTCAAGTGACGCTTCTGCATATTGTTCCCAAGAAGTCTAGCGAACGCGATATTGCCAACTTGTTAGAAGAAGGGGGCAAAATTCTCGCTCAAGCAGTGGACTCCCTAAAACTGGATGAAGAACGGATTAATCCCCGCCTCAAGCAAGGAGACCCTAAACAAACCGTTCTTGATGTGGCTGAAGAAGAAAACTCTGACCTGATTATCATGGGTTCTCGGGCCCTGGGCCGTCTACAATCGATCCTCCAACAATCGGTGAGTCAATATGTCTTCCAGACCAGTACCCGTCCGATGCTGCTGGTGAAAGATGATGTGTATGTCAAACGCATCAATCGGGTGTTACTGGCTCTTGATGGTTCAGAAACTGCTCAGGAAAGTCTACAGGTGGCCCTACAACTTCTGCAAGAGGTTTCGGGCAGTTCTCTGACACTGCTGCATGTGAATCCTGAATCGAAAATCGCCAGTCCCGATCAAGACCCGATTTTAGTCGATGCGGCCCAAAAAGCGAAAGTCTTTGGGGTAAATACGGAATTGCTCCATGCCATGGGTAATGCAGGTGAAAAAATTTGCCAGATTGCCGAGGAAAAAAATGTGGATTTGATTGTGTTGGGTTCTCCAGACCGCCGGCCCTCTATCGCGAAAAAACTACCCGATCTCGATCGCTTATTGGGATCTTCTCTGTCTGACTATGTGCGAGTTCAGGCAAATTGTCCGGTATTACTGGTCAGAAATACCAGTAACTAGCGATCGCTGAGGAGACATAAAAAATGCTGAGATTAGAAAGATCTCAGCATTTTGAATTCGTCTAACCGTAAAAAGGAAGGACGATTAAGTGCCTTTGTTATCACGACTAGCGGTTTGAATATAGAGGATCAACAAAAATACAGCAGGAACCAGGACAAATAGGATGCTGGCCACAAATCCTAAGTCATTTACTTGCATTAGCTACAGGCCTCTTTATTATCTAAGGGTTAAATCCCTATCTAGAATAACCGATATGTATCCTCTCTTAAAGTCCGTTAGGGCTTCGTTTTTACACTTACGGGGCCATTGACCAAGGTTTGACAGGCTAAACGGTAGGTTTCGGGCTTTTTCTTGAGCTTTCGTTCTTCAAAGTTGGTCTTAGCCGAGAGGTTTTCCATACCCTCAACAATCTCTACGATGCAAGTCCCACATTGACCGACTCCACCACAATTGGTCATTTTGCCCAGAAGTTTATAGATATCGATCCCCTTTTCTAGAGCTTCTAAACGTAAGTTGGCTCCATTGGCAGCGATCGCCACTTTATCTTCATTGACAAATTGGATATTAGCCATTGTCCACCTCTTTGTTTCTTATCGTTAAGAATTATAAAGAAATGTTGCACTGTTGGGTATCCTTATGGTCAAAATCAACAAGAAACTAGCGTAACTGATTTCAGCTTGCAATCGGTTCCATCACTGGTTACAATTCGTTATATTCGTTCTCATGAAAAAACCAGCGCTCCGAGCCAGAAGTCTTGACTCATCTGAACTGGAGCCGCTGATTTAATATTACGGTAGACTCAGGATCTAGCTTCAAGGGTCTACCGAAAAAACGAAAAACCACTTGAGTTAATCGTCGATTTAGAAATCCTAAAAGGAGGAGCGTAGTCAATGGGACTACCCTGGTACCGAGTACATACAGTTGTCCTGAATGATCCAGGCCGTCTGATCGCTGTACACCTGATGCACACTGCCCTGGTTGCAGGCTGGGCTGGCTCAATGACCTTATATGAGTTAGCCATCTACGATCCTAGCGATCCTATCCTCAATCCCATGTGGCGGCAAGGCATGTTTGTCATGCCCTTCATGGCCCGTCTAGGAGTTACCGATTCCTGGGGCGGATGGAGTATTACGGGTGAAACCGTATCCAATGTTGGCTTCTGGTCCTTTGAAGGAGTAGCCGCAGCTCATATCATCCTATCTGGCTTATTATTCCTCGCCGCTTGCTGGCACTGGGTTTACTGGGACTTGGAACTCTTCACCGATGCTCGTACCGGTGAACCTGCCCTAGACCTGCCCAAAATGTTTGGGATTCACTTATTCTTATCTGGACTTCTGTGCTTTGGCTTTGGAGCCTTCCATGTAACCGGCCTGTTTGGGCCCGGCATCTGGGTCTCTGATCCCTACGGCATTACCGGAAGTGTCCAGGCCGTGGCCCCAGAATGGGGGCCGGCAGGCTTTGACCCCTTCAACCCTGGGGGAATTGCCGCTCACCACATCGCCGCTGGTGTGGTTGGTATTATTGCTGGATTATTCCATCTCACCGTTCGTCCCCCAGAGCGCCTCTATCGCGCCCTGCGGATGGGTAACATTGAAACCGTACTCTCTAGCAGTATTGCAGCAGTGTTCTTTGCTGCATTTGTAGTGGCTGGAACCATGTGGTACGGTAGCGCAGCTACCCCCATCGAACTGTATGGCCCCACCCGCTATCAGTGGGATGGAGGATATTTCCAACAAGAAATTGAACGTCGCGTTCAAGCCAACATCGCCAATGGAGATAGTCCTTCAGAAGCTTGGAATAAGATTCCTGAGAAACTGGCCTTCTACGATTATGTCGGAAACTCCCCAGCTAAAGGCGGTTTATTCCGGGTTGGGCCCATGAATGATGGGGATGGTCTAGCTCAAAACTGGTTAGGTCACCCTGTGTTCACGGATAAAGATGGTCGCGTCTTAAGCGTGCGCCGGATGCCTAACTTCTTTGAAACCTTCCCCGTTGTCCTCACCGATGAAGATGGTGTAGTTCGTGCTGATATTCCTTTCCGTCGTGCTGAATCTCGGTATAGCTTTGAGCAAACCGGAGTAACGGCAACCATTTATGGCGGTGAACTCGATGGTCAAGTGATCGCTGACCCCGCTAAAGTCAAGCAAATCGCTCGGAAAGCCCAATTGGGTGAACCGTTTGAATTCGATCGCGAAACCCTGGGTTCTGACGGTGTATTCCGCACCAGTACCAGAGGTTGGTTTACCTACGGTCATGCCGTCTTTGCTCTGTTATTCTTCTTTGGTCATATCTGGCATGGTTCTCGGACTCTATACCGAGATGTATTTGCCGGTATTGATTCCGATCTAGAAGAACAAGTAGAGTTTGGTTTGTTCGCAAAAGTGGGTGATACCAGTACCCGTAAAGAAGGAGCTTAGGAGATTCGCTAACCGTTTTAGGGTTAGTTTGTCCCCAAACCTATAATCGAGAAAGTAGGAGTAGGTAAGTCTACTCCTACTTTTTCTTGGTTTCAAAGTAAGATAAAATAATCATCATTCATCCATTACCCGATTGGGACGTTAAACTATGGAAAGCACCGTTTATATATTAGTTCTAGCATTAGCTTTGGGAACAATTTTCTTTGCGATCGCCTTCCGCGATCCCCCGAAAATTGGAAAATAAGAATCTCCCATGAGAGATTTAATCTCAATTTAGTTTGTCCATCCCACCAAGAGGCTTAAGGATTCAATCATTATGAGATGTCCATTGTGCCAGCATACCGATAGTAGGGTTTTGGAATCACGTTCTGCTGAAGCTGGGCAAAGCGTGAGGCGAAGGCGAGAATGTCTAAACTGTAAGGGACGCTTTACGACCTACGAACGGATTGAATGGGTTGCAATTACAGTCTTGAAACGGGGTGGACAACGGGAAACGTTCGATCGCTCAAAACTGCTCAGGGGAGTCGTGCGATCGTGTGAAAAAACAGGAATTGATTTGCCGACTTTGGAGCAATTGGTTGACCGGATCGAAATGGATTTGCAACAAGGTGGTAAACGGGACGTTACTAGTAGCGAACTTGGCCAGCAGGTTTTACACCATTTACGCCCCCTGAGTGAGGTGGCTTACATTCGGTTTGCCTCAGTTTATGGGAAGTTCCAAGGGATTCGGGATTTTATGGAGACTTTGAATCATCTCCAAGCTCATCCCATCGGGGGCGAAGATATCCCTTTATGCGATCGCCAGGAAAATGACGCTCGATGCTCTCCCCCAGAGGCTAAGATGACAACCGATACAGATCAATGGGTTTGTCCCCCATCAACGGTGGAAGCGATCGGATTACGTCCGAGTTGATGGGAATGGGCGAATCTGACTACACTCCCCTAGAAGAGTTTAATACGGAAACAATTAGTGAAACTTTAATTCGCTTGCCTTGGCCCTGGAATGGCGATCGCCCCAAAATATCTGCCTCTTGTCCAGAAACCCTGCAAATAGCCATGGAGCAGTTAATAGTGCTGATGACTGAACTGCGATCGCCGAAAGGCGGTTGGCCGGAAAATTTGCCCTTCACCCCAGAAAATTTACTGCCCTACGTGACGGAAGAGGTCTATGAAGTTTTAGATCTCCTGACTAAGATCCAGGAAGACAATAGAGCGTCCTTATCTCCCCAGGATTCTAACGGGTTAGTTGAAGATCTCAGCGTGCAATTACTATGGACAATTGCGACCAGTTCCTATGGTCTCATGCAAATGAGTGGCGGTGTGTATGCCCAAAAGTGGGAAGCTAATAGTTCTCAAGAGCGGGGACTGTTGCGTGTGGTTCCTATTCTAGAGGTGCAAGCAGAATCCGTTCAATGGGCGATCGATTTAGCCACTTTTGCTCCTCCCCCTCTTTCTCCTCAGGCAACAACCGAGTTCCAAATTCTCTCGCCATCGGTAACCGATCCCATTTCTGGCTCCGATCTGATCCAATACTGGCGAAAGGAGCTACAAACCCAAACCCCCCATCTACAACCCTGGCTCGAACCCTGTTTCGTGGATATTCTCGAACCGGGTAAAGATTGGGTTTCGGGTACAGCACAAGTTACCTTGGGTTTAGAGTGGATGGCAGAAGGGATGGAGTCAGATCCTAAGGATAGCGATCGCTCGATTCTTATTCAATGGACCGATCCCCTATTAATTGACGCTTATCGTCAAACTTTGCTCTCTAGAGCTTTATTTCCCGCCCTCGATCAACTGCAAACGCTAGACCTGCTTGACGTTGAGAGTCCGTTAAAGGCGATCGCCATTACCAACCAAGTCTTAGCTCATCTAAACCTGTTGGGTAAACCCATCCTTCCCTCTCCTTTCCGCTTTCAACTCAAAGAAAGTCTACAACTCCATCCTCAAGTCTCCTTAACCGAATGGATATCCTATCTGCTCTGGGAACTCACCAGCTTATCCTATGACTTCATGCAATGCCTCGGTCAAGTGCCCGCCTACGTGCTACAACCAGAATGGGGATGGGATGCAGGAACCTTGCGATTAGTTGCGCTGTTGAATGTCAAATCGATTGACCAAGATCTGCAACTGGACTTAGCCACAGGAGAACCTTATACTCCGGGTCATTTTTGTTTAATGAACGATGCCATAATTGAATTGTCGTTTAGGGCAAATGAGCCTAAGTTAACGCTACAAACCGATCGATTTTTAGAGCAGATGAAAACCGAGATAGAAACGGCAAGACCTGCCCTAAGTTTGCTCTTTTCAGGCACTGGAGTCAAAATTTCCGCATCCGGTCAACCCTGGAAATTGGGATTAGTTCAGCTTACTCTAGTGACTGAGTTTATTCCCGCATAAAAAGGGTTTCATGTAATTCGAGTAAATTTTCAGTATGTTTTTTGCCCAAAACTCTCTGACAACAATTATTCAAAATAAGCCGGATAAACAAAAGCAAAAGCGGTGGTACTCGGAATCACTCGACCATTCATTTCTTCAAAGCGTGCAGTTTTCATCCGTTCATCCCAAACCAGGCGAATTTCTCGACCATTAAAAGTAACCGTTTTTTCGCCAATTTGTTCGAGTTCCTGGTGAGCAATGTGTAAACTCTCCCCTGAAAAGCGATCGCGGGGAGTTTGGTCATCCGATTCCCAAATGTAGCTGACAATAGTTTTGGGAGGAAGGGATTGTCGATCCTGATTGCGGACAGGGAAGATAATACGATCGTCAGTATAGTAACTGCCATAGGGATAATTTTGGTAATCTCGAATATGTCCGGTATTCGTGGAAAGAATTTCACTCTCTGGATGTTCTCTCAACCATTCGGCTAACGTTGTTTTGACAGCCGGCAGGCGATCGAGATGTTGGTCAACCTTTGCGCCAATAATTCCCATTGCCCAAGGCTGAGAATATAAGGTATCGTCGGCGCGATCGTACATCACCAAACAGCTTTGATAAAGTTTACCAGAAACTCCAAAAGTGGTTTGATGGCGTTCAAAAACAACAATCGTATCGCACAACGGACAGTAAGTCACGGTAATTGTCTTTCCTCCCACCGTATCATTCACAATTTCATGCCAGTTCATAATTCCAAATGGATAAGCTTTAGCTTCTCCATTAATCACCACACCAATAACGGTTTCTTCACCCTTAAATGGTGTGGTTTGGGAGGTATCGAACTGTGGATTATCAATACTGGGAATTCCGTCTTTGGGCGGTCCTCCGTTGAGCAGATCGCTTAACGTAATGCGGCTGGATTCTTCTAGTTTCGTTCCTTGTTTGCGAATGTCGTTCAGTTCTTGGTTTTGCTTGTTGAGGTGGCTGGTGAGATGAAAATAACGCAGCTTAAAGTTATCCCATCCTCCAGCATGAACAACGAGAGAGCCACCAGCGATCGCGATTATACTCCCCGTAGCCAGTAAAATCTTAGTTATCCGATTCATAGCAACTTCTCAATAATTGGCTCAAGCTGCTTCTAGTTTCTCGTTTCTAGGTGAGAAAACCCTGAATACAACATAACAAAAGCGATCGCTAATCGATTTGATATTAAGGGGTAATAGTTGATAGGATTGCTGGCTGCAAAAGCGAGCGGTCAACCGGTTCTAGGCGGATGAGCCGGCCGTTTGATGCGTCCGTCAGCACATATAACATCCCATCTGGGCCTTGTCGGACATCACGTACTCGTTGACCGATCGCGATCGACTCTTCGTTTAACACATTGCCCGACTCGTCTAGCTCGATACGGCGAATATCTTGAGAAACCAAACCCCCAGCAAACAGATTACCTTGCCACTCAGGGAAGAGCGTCCCCCCATAAACCGCCAGCCCAGACGGAGCAATGGAGGGAGTCCAGATGACTTTAGGATCGACCATGCCTGGAAGGGAGGTTTCTGGAGAAATCAGCCCGCCAGAATATTCCCGACTATGGGTTGCCACCGGCCAACCATAATTGTCACCCGCTTCCACCCAATTCACCTCATCTCCTCCGCGAGCGCCATGCTCGGTTACCCAAACCCGATTGGCGATCGCATCGAGAGCCAATCCTTGGATGTTACGATGCCCGTAGCTCCAAACTTCTGGTGCTGCATTCGGATTGTTGACAAAAGGGTTGTCAGGTGGGACAGAGCCATCATCATTGATGCGGATAATCTTGCCCAGATGACTGCCAAGGTTCTGGGCTTGTTGGCGGATAAATTGCCCCTCAAGTTCCACAGGAGGATTACCTCCATCGCCAATAGACGCTAACAGCGTACCGTCGGGCAACCATAATAGACGGGAACCGAAGTGTTGTCCTCTAGGTTTGGTTTGGGATACTTCAAAAATGACCTGCCAATTGCTCAAGGAACTCCCATCAAAGGTGGCTCTAGCAATGCGAGTTCGGTTGGCTGAACTGGTTCCATGAGCATAGGTGAAGTAAACCAGGCGGTTTTCTGCAAAGCCCGGATGCAAGGCGATATCTAGAAGGCCGCCTTGGTTCTGTGCAAAAACTTCGGGGACTCCAGCAATCGGCGTTGGATCGAGGAGTCCATCTCGGACAATGCGCAGTTGCCCCGATCGCTCGGTAATCAGAATGGAACCATCTGGCAGCCAAGTCAGACCCCATGGATGCTCTAGATTGTCTACTACTGTTACGCTCTGAAAATCAGGGTTAGGGTTGGCAGATACGGTTTCAGCTTGTGACTGGGCAGGAGAGCTTTCCTCGATAGCGGACTCCTCAATTGGGATTGTAGTTGGAGGTTCAGATTGAACTTGCGTCGTACACCCGGTTACTCCTAAGACGGCGATCGCCCATCCTGCGGCAACGAGAGTATAGGCATTTATTCTGATGGCTGTTGACATAATTTCCCCTCCAGCGGCTCCTGCTTTCTTCCTCTAGTTCTGTAATTTACTTCACCTACTTAAATACCCATTTAATTACTCTAACTAAACTGGGAGTCCAGGCAAAGCCCGAACCCCCTGGGTGTTATCCATTTGTTGTGAATCTCGCCTAGGTTAGTAAGCTCCATTTCCTTTGGGAAAAATGACCACTCCAATAGTCTTAATCACAATCCAGAGATCCATCCAAAAGTTCTTGAAATTCACATAATACAGGTCAATTTGAATTCTCCGAGGGTAGGGAATATCGTTGCGTCCTGATACCTGCCATAGCCCTGTAATTCCCGGTTTGATGGTTAACACCTTGTCAATATGTTTACCATACTTGTGCAGTTCTTCGGGAACCAGGGGACGGGGGCCAACCACGCTCATATCTCCCTTCAACACATTCCAGAATTGGGGAAACTCATCCAAGCTCGTGACTCTGAGAAACTTACCAATCCAGGTTATACGCGGATCGTGTTTTAACTTAAAGTTCTGCTCAAACTCTTCGCGCATTTGGGGAGAAGCCGCCATCATCTCGGAGAGAACTCGATCCGCATTGGGAATCATCGTTCTAAATTTAATACATTTGAACAGTCTGTAGTCTTTCCCCACCCGTTCCTGGATATAAAAAACCGAGCCTTGAGAACTCAGTATAATCAACAGGGTCAACACCATGTAAACCGGGGAAAACAGAATCAGAACAGCCAGCGAGAATAAAATATCGAAGGCTCGTTTGAAAAACGCTCCGTTGAGACTGATGGATAGACCTTGATGCCTAGCTCTGAATCGTTGGGGACGAAATCCGCGCTTGACATAGATCCGAGCAGTCTTGCCAGAGATGAATTGACTCTCAGCAGTCATCGTACTCCTCTATTTCACACCACACACACCTAATCATCATAAAGCCACTGACCCCGAATCAGAAGAATTTGATTCTAATTATTCTGAGGTGAGGGATCGAGGCCGGGCAAATGCTGCCCATCAGAACTGCCCATCAGAACTGTTGTAAGTCTTGATAAGCGCGTTTGAGTAGATCACTATAACGCTCTTCAAAGACTTTGGGGTGAAACTGGGTAGAATGGTGATGAATTTGTTCGGGGTTAAAGGGCGATCGCTCAAAAATCTCAACGGCTTCGATCAACGATTCTGGGGTTTGCTCGGGAAATAATAATCCGGTTGCGCCCTCTGGGTTAACCCGGCGATCGCGGACGGTTTCTAAAGCGCCTCCCTTGCCATAAGCAATAACCGGAGTCCCACAGGCTTGAGCTTCGACAATAGCCATGCCAAAATCTTCACAAGCAGCATAAACAAAGGCTTTCGCTTCACTCATATATTTATCCACTACCTCATTGGGTTGAAAACCGAGAAACTGAATATTAGGTTTGGCAATTTCCTCGAGTTCCTCCCGTTGAGGCCCGGTACCAATAACCACCAGATTCCGACCCAACTGGTTAAAGGCTTCCACCATCAACCGTACTTGTTTGTAGCTCACCAGACGGCAGACGGTGACATAAAAATCCTGTTTTTTTGCTCGAAATGGAAAGCGATCGATATCGATAGGAGGGTAAATCACTTCCGCTTTACGGCGATAGCACCGCCAAATTCGCCGTGCAGTGTACTTGGAATTCGCAATGAACTGATCTACCCGATTGGCAGAGATCGCGTCCCATAGCCTCATTTTGTGGAGGATATAGCGACTCGCCCAACCCGGAATACCCCGCCCCAGTTTACTTTGCTTCAGATAGTCAAAGGTTAAATCCCAGGCGTAGCGCATGGGGGTATGGCAATAGCACAGGTGCAATTGTTCGGGGCGGGTAAGGACACCTTTGGCAACTGCATGGGAGGAAGAAAGGATAACATCATAGTCTCCTAAATCCAGTTGCTCGATCGCCAGAGGAAGCAGGGGCAAATAATTTTGTACCCCTCGACGCGCCAAGGGAAAGTGTTGTAAAAATGTGGTTCCAATTTGGCGTTGATAGAGATAACTTTCCGGGTTCGTGGATTCAAAATCAATCAGAGCATACAGATCCGCGTCAATATGTTTGAGAATTTCTTTAACAACAAGTTCAGATCCCCCCGTGGCTAAGGGGGTTAACCATTCATGGACAAGGGCATATTTGAGTTCGGGCATGTTGAAGGAAAGGGAACAGGCAACAGGTAATAGACATTGCTAAACAGCTAAAGTGGTTTAGGTTAGTAAGGTCTTAAGCCCATATAGCATAGTAGAGAAAACTGGCGTTGGTGTACGTCAAGATTATGAATTGGGAACCAGAAGATGATTTACACAATTCACTATATATTGCATATTGCTTGGCCTTTGTAAGGAGTTAAGGTGAAATTAGTAAGGGGATAATGCCTAAACTGAGATAAATCAACAGCGTCCAGATAGCAGAAAGGTATTCAAAGCGCTTACCAGAATTGGGGAGTGGAGAGCGTAAAAAACGATGGGCAAGTGTTCCGGAAATTCCCAACATTAGCCCAGTTGCGATCGCCAGGGGTAAGCCAAAGCCAACTAAGTTCGCGGCGATCGCACTCAGAACTGCCATAATCGTACAAACGACTAACCAGACGAAAACCGCCCATTTGCGTCCCCACAGGTAGCTGTAGGTGTCTACCCCTGCTTCCTCATCCTTGGGCGATCGAATTTTACGCCCAATTTCAATCACCACACCGTTGAAAAAACTAACCGCCAAAAACCATCCTAAACCGCTAGGCATCACCCCAGTTGTTACCTGCCAATCACACGCGGTTGCCAAGCCATAAATTAAGGGCATAATCATCATGTGGCTAATCAAATAAATGATGGGATGAGCCTTAAGCCAATCACGGATAAAAAATTCTTGACTCATCAACCCCAAATATAGCCAAACTCCAATCAGGAATAATCCTAGGGTTAATCCCCCCAAATAGAGTGCCAAAACCCCTTGTATAATGGCCGTGAAAGCGCCCAAAATCCCTAATTCGCGCAAACTAACTAAACCCCTGGGAACTGGGCGATAGGGGCGAAATCGGCAATCCTCTTCATAGTCCTTAAACTCATCGGCAATTCGCAACTGTAAGAAGAACAAAAAGGCGATCGCAAAAGCCACTGTACTAGAATCCCAACTGGGAACCCCTCCCCGCAGCAGCGCTGAATAGCTAACTGCGGAAAAACTAAACACTCCAATTAACAGTCCATTGGCTGCGATCGGAAACCGTTCTTTCTGATACGTCCACCATCGATTAAGCATAGTTTGCAATTAAAATCTTGAAATATTCTCGCTCTAGCCCTCTCCCGTGGGAGAAGGACGTTTCTTTCTTTGGCTACGCTCTTAAGATTGTATATTGTACTGAGTGGGCAAGACTTGATTGCTAAAATCAACCCCCAGCGATCGCTATTCTGAACTCTGACAATGTCATCACGCCAAGTTTTCGAGCAATCGATTGAAATTAAAGCCAATCTAACGACAGTAGAGCGCTGTTTTACCCAATTAGACTTGATGCACCAATGGCTCAATCCCCTGTTAGAGTGCCAACCGGTGGGCATGTGGAGTACAGAAATGGGCAGTCAATCCCGATTTATGATTAAAATTCCCCTCATCCAACCGACGCTCCAGAGTACCGTGATTGAGCGAAAACCTGGCTTAGTGGTGTGGCAATTTGAAGGATTTTTTCAAGGACGCGATCGCTGGGAATGCCAACCGACAGACTCCGGAACCCATCTGATTAACCGCTTCGAGTTTGAAATTCCCAATCCTCTGATCCAATTTGGCTTTAAAACCTTCGCCGCTACTTGGACACAAGAAGACATGAAAGCTCAACTGCGCCGCCTCCAGCAAGTAGCCGAATCAAATAGGGAATAGGGAATAGGGAATATAGCGATCCCCACGTCCCCGTGTCCCCCTATCCCCCCATCTCCCCATCCCCCCATCTCCATTCTTAAAATAATCTTTAGTTCCAACCCGGCAAGGGGTGTGCCACAATAATGAACGGTTTTCAACCAGAAAATAGGACATTTTCAGATAGGCTGATTTTCAATGGAATACCTCTATGAATATGCCTGGTTAATCCCCGTGCTGCCCCTATTGGGGGCGATGCTGGTTGGCCTGGGTTTAATATCTTTCAACAAAGCAACGAATGGTTTACGGCAAATCAACGCTGTGGTAATTGTATCCCTGTTAGGGGCTGCCATGGTGTATTCCTTTGCCCTATTGTATAGTCAAATTCAAGGTCATGAAGTCTATACCTACACCTTAGACTGGGCATCGGCTGGAGATTTTAATCTCACGATGGGTTATGCGATCGATCCCCTAACTTCAGTGATGTTGGCGATCGTCACGACTGTGGCTTTTTTGGTGATGATCTACACCGATGGCTATATGTCCCACGATCCAGGATATGTGCGCTTCTATTCCTATCTGAGCCTGTTTAGCTCATCCATGTTGGGTTTAGTCGTGAGTCCCAACCTGCTGCAAGTTTATGTATTTTGGGAATTAGTGGGGATGTGTTCGTACCTGCTGATCGGATTTTGGTACGATCGCCCCGCCGCCGCCGAAGCCTGTCAAAAAGCTTTTGTTGTTAACCGTGTCGGTGACTTTGGCCTCCTACTCGGTATCCTCGGCCTCTACTGGGCTACTGGGAGCTTCGAGTTTGAGGCTATGGGTGAGAACCTCGCCGATTTAGTCTCAGATGGAGTAATTTCCAGCGCTCTGGCCGGTTTATTCGCCATTTTGGTCTTTTTAGGCCCCGTAGCTAAATCAGCCCAGTTCCCGCTCCATGTGTGGCTTCCTGACGCGATGGAAGGCCCCACCCCTATTTCTGCCCTCATCCATGCTGCCACCATGGTAGCGGCTGGAGTATTCTTAGTCGCTCGCATGTATCCCGTTTTCGAGCATACTCCCTTCGCCATGGATGTCATTGCCTGGACGGGAGCCTTTACCGCTTTCTTAGGCGCGACTATTGCTATTACCCAAAATGATATTAAGAAAGGATTAGCCTATTCCACCGTTTCCCAACTCGGCTACATGGTTATGGCTATGGGAATTGGAGCCTACAGCGCTGGCTTATTCCACCTGATGACCCATGCTTACTTTAAGGCCATGCTCTTCCTGGGTTCAGGTTCTGTGATTCACGGCATGGAAGGCGTAGTTGGTCATGACCCCGTTTTAGCCCAAGATATGCGTTTAATGGGGGGTTTGCGTAAATATATGCCCATTACCTCAACCACCTTTTTAATTGGAACTCTGGCCATTTGTGGGATTCCTCCCTTTGCTGGATTCTGGTCAAAAGATGAGATCCTCGGCAACGCCTTTGCTGCGAGTCCCCTGCTCTGGGCTATTGGTTGGGGAACGGCTGGCATTACCGCCTTCTATATGTTCCGCATGTATTTCTCCACGTTTGAAGGAGAATTTAAGGGCAATGATGAAGGCATTCGCCAACTGGTTCGCGAATCTGCGGGTGTAGCCGGTGATGCAGGCCATGACGATCATCATGATGACCATGGACACGATCATGCTCACAGTCCCCATGAGTCTCCCCTCTCCATGACCTTTGCTCTGATGACGCTGGCAGTTCCCTCGGTATTGATTGGTTTGGTAGGCACTCCCTTTTCTAACTACTTTGAAGCCTTTATCCATGCTCCCGGTGAAACCTTCGACATGGCTGAAGCCGCAGCCGAGTTTGAATGGTCGGAATTCTTGCCCATGGCGGGTAGCTCTGTGGGCATTGGCTTAATTGGGATTACCCTCGCGTCACTGATGTATCTGAGTCGTCAAATCGATCCAGGGGCGATCGCCAAATCTATCCAACCCCTGTATCAATTCTCTCTCAACAAATGGTATTTTGACGAGATCTACGATTCCGTCTTCGTAATGGGAATGCGTCGGGTTGCCAGACAGGTTATGGAAGTCGATTTCCGAGTCGTCGATGGCGCGGTCAACTTAACCGGGTTTGTTACCCTAATTACCGGTGAAGGTCTCAAATATCTAGAAAATGGTCGCGCCCAATTCTATGCTCTCATCGTCTTTGGCGCAGTTTTAGGACTAACGATCTTCTCTGGAATTAGCTAATTGGGGAATGGGGAATGGCGAATAGGGAATAGGGAATAGGTAATGGGTAATGGGTTAAGACTAAGATTTCATGACTATCTCCCCATCCCCCTATCTCCCTATCCCCCCATCTCCCCATCCCCCGATCCCCCCAACCCTATCTACTAAGCATTTATGACTGATTTACCTTGGTTAACCATCATTATTCTGTTTCCCATCGCGGCTTCTCTGCTGCTGCCAATTATCCCAGACGAGGATGGGAAAACAGTACGCTGGTACTCTCTGATTGTTGGACTGATTGACTTTGCATTCATTATCTATGCCTTCTGCACAGGCTATGACTTAAATGAGCCAGGCTTACAGTTAGTGGAAAAATATGCCTGGGTTCCTCAAATTGACCTCAATTGGTCAGTGGGTGCAGATGGTCTATCCATGCCCCTGATTATTCTCACTGGCTTTATTACCACCTTAGCCATGTTAGCAGCTTGGCCGGTGTCCATGAAGCCCAAGCTCTTCTACTTCCTGATGTTGGCTATGTACGGCGGACAAATTGCCGTATTCGCGGTTCAGGATATGTTGCTCTTTTTCCTGGTGTGGGAATTAGAGTTAATCCCGGTTTACCTGTTGCTCTCTATTTGGGGCGGTAAAAAACGGCTCTATGCAGCCACCAAGTTTATTCTCTATACCGCAGGGGGTTCCCTGTTTATTCTTCTGGTGGCCTTGGCGATGGCGTTTTATGGAGATACCGTTACGTTTGATATGCAGGCGATCGCCAATAAGGACTATGCCCTAAACTTAGAACTCTTCCTCTATGCTGGCCTCTTCATTGCCTACGCTGTCAAACTTCCGGTTTTTCCCCTCCATACCTGGCTACCGGATGCTCATGGTGAAGCCACAGCTCCCGTACATATGTTACTGGCTGGTATCCTCCTAAAAATGGGAGGCTATGCCCTCATCCGCATGAATGCCGGTATGTTACCCGATGCTCACGCCGTCTTTGCTCCTATTTTGGTCATCCTGGGCGTAGTCAACATCGTCTATGCAGCTCTGACTTCCTTTGCTCAACGCAACCTGAAGCGCAAGATTGCCTACTCTTCCATCTCCCACATGGGGTTTGTTCTCATTGGCTTAGGTTCGTTTACCAATCTAGGACTGAGTGGTGCAATGCTACAAATGATCTCCCACGGCTTAATTGGAGCGAGTCTCTTCTTCCTCGTCGGTGCAACCTATGACCGCACCCATACCCTAATGTTGGATGAAATGGGCGGAGTCGGTCAAAAGATGCGGAAGATGTTTGCCATGTGGACAGCTTGCTCCATGGCTTCTTTAGCCCTTCCCGGTATGAGTGGCTTTGTCGCTGAGTTAACCATCTTTATCGGCTTTAGTACCAGTGATGCCTACAGTTCCACGTTTAAAGTTCTCGTCGTTTTCCTCGCCGCTGTCGGTGTAATTTTGACTCCGATTTATCTGCTGTCCATGCTGCGGGAAATCTGCTATGGCCCTGAAAACAAGGAATTGGTCGAACACGAGGTATTAGTTGATTCGGAACCTCGCGAGGTATTTATCATTGCCTGCTTGCTGGTTCCCATTATTGGTATCGGACTCTATCCGAAAATTGTCACCCAGATTTACGATCCAACGACGGTAGAATATACAGCCAGATTACGTAATGCTGTCCCCACCTTAGTGGAATCTTCATCTGTGGCATTTGAAGGGGTTCCCGGTCGCCTAGCTCAAGGGATGACGGCTCCTCAGATTTAAAATTCAACTGAATTACCCAAAGGATTCAATGTAGGGGCGTTTCACATGAAACGCCCCTACCAGTTTTGTATCGCTCCTTGAGCAGGATTGCCGATCTCTTTCATCAATGATTCCATTCTCCCTGCAATGTAAACGCTGCCCAATAATAGGGTTGCCACCATTGGGACGTTTCCCACATTTTTAATTGGGCTTCCCGCAATGCCTGACTCGGGGATTTTCCTTCTGCCAATAAAGTCTGGTAAAAATCAATCATTAATTTGGCGGTAGCTTGATCATCTACACTCCACAAACTGACAACTAAACGGGGCGCTCCTGCATACATAAATCCTCGGGTTAAGCCAATTAAACCTTCTCCTTTAATGTTTTGTCCTAAACCGGTTTCACAGGCACTTAAAACCACCAACTCACTGGGTAGGTTTAAGTTGAAAATTTCATGGAGTCTTAAGAAACCATTTAAGGGTTCGCCATCAGCATTGACTAAGGAAAAAACTAGCCCAGATAGGGCAGGGTTTGTGCTATTCATTAAGCCGTGGGTGGCAAAGTGGATAATCTGATATTGGGAGAGTTCGTCACTGGCCGCTAATTTTCGACTGGCACTAAATCCAAAGCCTTCAAGACGCTCTGGAGCAGGAACAAGGGCTAAAATACTTTCGGCTTCCTGGTGAGTGTAAGGTAATCGGTCAAATAAAACACCTGATTCCCTAGCCGATCGCTCCAAATCTGGCGGTAGGGGTTGTGCTTTGCTGGTTCCCCTAGTACTCACTCGTCCATCATTTTGTCCAAACACGGGATCGGCAAGCACAGCTAGAGTTTTGGGGGCAGGTTTGCGTCCTTGGGTTTCCCGTCGCAAAATCGCTACTGTAGACGCAGAGGGAAGATTAACGAGTTCGCGATTGGCAATTAGGGGCTTATATTCCTGTAGACCCGGAACAGCAAGAGCCGCAAAAGGCACATATTGTAAGGCTCCATGACCGGCGATCGCCAATCGCTTATTCCCCAACTCCTCGGCTACCGGCCCTAAAATCTGCTCACTGAGCTGGATAGCGGTGGCTTCCAGCACATTACGGCGTATCCTTTGGGTGGGAATCGTCAGAGCATCTCGAAACTTACGGGCACTCTGTTCTATGGTTTCTCGCCCAGGAAGTTCATAGCTCTTAATCTCCGTAGAACTGACGAGCCATAAGGTGCTGCGCTCCTTGCCCAAAAAGTATTCTAAGAGCAAGGTATCCTCGTCTAGAACCTGGGTTTGGATCTCCTCTAGGGTGAGGGGTTCAGGTTGGGTGAGGGCGGCGTAGCGGGGACTAGAGACCCGAATCAGGGCTTGTACGGCTCGGTATTGGTCGAGAAGGGTTTTAATTTTTTCTTCAATCACCTGGGCTTCCCGTTCAGTATGGGAGCGGCTGAGGATCTGAATTCGGCGCTCTTCTTGAAGACTCAGTTGTTTTTGTAGGCTTTTTTTCTGCTCGAGGAGAGTGGGATTAACGCCCGCACTCACATCTCCTTGGGCTTCTGCCAGAATATCTAACAATGACCTGGCTCTAGATTGTTCGCTCACTTGCAAGGCTTGGGCATCATAGCCGTGTTGGGGCGATTTCTGGTGCAGTTGCATCAGTAAATCGATGTAAAATTCGTAATAGTCCTGTTTGGAGGCAAAAAAGCTAGTGCGTAACTCTTGACTGGCAACGTTAATCCGCATATCTTCGATAATGGCGATCGCCGGTTTCAGGGTTTCGAGTGCTTCTTCTAACCCCCCTTGTTCCTGTTGCACTTGAGCGATACGATACAAACTCAGGGCTTCTTTGGGGCGATCGCCAATTTCTTGCCGAATGCTTAATGCTTGTTGATACTGCTCTAGCGCCTTGTCCGGTTTTCCTTGGTTCGCATAGACATAACCCAGATTATTTAATGTACTTGCCTTTCCTTTGCGATTGCCGACTTCCTCCCACAAGGGTAGCGCTTGTTCATAATAACCCAGGGATTTCTCCCACTGACCCCGATCTGCCCACACATAGCCCATATTATTGAGGGTACTCGCTTGACCGGGGCGATCGCCGACTTCCTCCCACAAGGGTAGCGCCCGTTCGTAATAGGTCAGTGCTTGTTGGGGTAACTTGACCGCATCATAATACAAGCCAATATTATTCAATGTCCGTGCCATCCCCAACCGATCCTCAAGAGTGCGATAGGTTAGCAATGCCTGTTCATAAGCGTGCAAAGATGGGTCATAATCCCCCAAATGATCGTAAATAATACCGATATTATTCAAGGTTGCCGCTTCCCCATAGCCATCTTCCACTTCGCGCCAGAGGGGTAGAGCGCGGTTATAGTAATCTAGGGCTTGCTGATATTGACCGAGGCGATCGTAAACCACGCCTATATTATTAAATGTATAGGCTTCTCCCCCCCGATCTTCAACCTGTTGATAGTGCTGTAGAGCCAGACTATAGGCGTTGAGTGCTGCATCCATATCCGCCTGGATTTGATAAATTAAACCCATTTGGTTCAAACTATCCGCCATCCCCACCGGATCGGTACTTTGTTCATAAAATGCTAATGCCTGTTGCACATACTCCAAAGAAGGCTCTAATTGTCCTAAATTTTTATAAATAATCCCTAAAAGTAAACCACTCAACGCCGATTGTTGCACTTGGCCCTGTTCTTGATACAATTGGTAGGCGTTTTTTAGCAGGGGAATCGCTTGTTCAAACCCTACGACTGTCCCTTTGTGATACCATTCCAGAGCCTGTTGAAAAATCAAGTCTGGAGAATCTGCCTTAACCCTTTTGGCTGTAGGTAACCCAGATAACAGGGTAATCCGATCGGAGTAGGGTAAAGTGTAGCTAGACTCGACAGGAAACGAGGGTTTCCCGATTCCTCCTCCAAGGGTGCATACAAGCAGACCCGTTAAGGGTAAGTAATAATTGATTCGCAATAAGCGAAGAACACGCGGTTGCCAATTCATATTTCAGTTCTTGCCATCTGATGCTGAAAAACAATCCTGATTTGGATCGGGAAGGCTGAACAAACAAACAAATTTTGCTTGAAAGCACCCCATTAAAAAATGAAGCTGTTTGACTCCTACATTCCTCAGATGTTTCCTACTCTGCTTAGAGTGGGAGTGTTCTTGACGGTTCTGAGTTCTGGGTTATCGACCCAACAGAGCTCGGCCAGTTCCGTAGAAACCACCGATCGAACTTCGGTGACGTTGCACCCTGAATCTACTGTAGAGTATAACCACAATTTATCTGCAAGAGAAGAAGCTTTAAATTCCCCCATCAGTTCTCCGGTGGCGCAAGCCCCTACAATGCGATCGGTGACGATTGAAGAAATTAAGGGAACTGTTTGGTTTAACGATCGGCCAGCTCGTGTGGGGGATCAGTTACTCACTTCAGAAGATCGGATCGTTACTGGAAAAAATTCCACGGCTAGACTACGCATTGATAGCCAAGTTGGGGTCGTTGAATTAGCTCCACAAACCACGTTTCAAGTCGAGACCCTCGAAGGAGGAAATCCCCCGATTACAGGATTTTATATTCCTCTAGGACGAGCGCGATTTTCCATTGCCGCATGGGTTAGTAATCCGGATCGTTTATTAGGACAAAATTTGGAGCAAATTACTGGATTAAAAAGCCTCGATATTCCTTTGAATATTGCCCAATCAACGGCAACGGAAAATGCACCGGTGCGGGTGAGAACTCCAGCCGGGGTTGCCGGAGTTCGAGGAACCTCTTTTGGAGTCAATGTCGGTCCAGATGGAAAAACAGGCATTTCTACTATTGATGGTATTGTGGGAGTCTTCAGTCAAGGTCAAGAAGTTTTGGTCAATCCTGGATTTTATGCGGTGATTAATCCAGGTGAACCTCCAACTGTAGAAGAAATCACTCCAGCCCTCTCAACGTTGAGGATTCGGAGTATCTCACCTGCGGGGAATGGAGCTGTGATTGTTGCCCAAGCCGATCCGATGGATCTGGTGTATGTGAATAATCGGGCAGTGCCGACGGATGCTGACGGTAAGTTTAGAATTCGGGTTCATTCTGGCGATCGCGTCCGGATTGTTCTGCGCGGTCCCTCTGTACGCGAACGTCGCTATCTCTTGAATGTGGATATCAGAGAGTGAACTACCCACACTAAGTCGAAGCGACTAAGCGTGTGGGCTTCTAACATCGCAGGGGAATGCCTCAGAACAGACTTGCGTCCACGCTTTGGTCTTACTTCCCCTCCGTTAGCAGAGACGGCTGTTCCATCCGTCTGTAGCATTCTGATGCCTTCTGCTCTTATATTCGTAGCCCCATTACCATCACGGTCGTGACGAGTGCCACAGTGGGGGCAAGTCCACTCTCTAATATCAAGTGGCAACTCATCAATCTGGTGATAGCAGTTAGAGCAGAGTTTGGAGCTGGGAAACCATCTATCAATTTCCAGCAACTTACCGCCTTTTTTCTCTAGCTTGTAAGCGATGAAATTGACGAAACTCCCCCATCCTGCATCAGATATTGCTTTAGCTAAATTGTGATTGCGTACCATGCCTTTGACATTAAGATTCTCTACTACGACCACTTGGTTCTCATTGACGAGCTTTCGGGAAAGCTTATGTAGAAAATCTTGACGGGATTTAGCTACCCGTTCGTACACTTTAGCTACAGTCTTCTTAGCTTTATTCCTTGAATTACTTCCTTTTTCTTTCTTGGCTAACTTTTTCTGCTTACGTTTGAGGTTTTTCTCATGTTTAGCTAGATGTCTAGGGTTGTCATACTTAGAAACCTTGCTGCCATTACTTGTAATAGCAAAATGAGTTAGTCCTAAGTCAATCCCAATTACTTGGCCGTCAGTTGAAACTATTGGGTTATCACCTTCAGCTTCCGTCAATATTGAAGCAAAGTATTTACCTGATGGCTCTAAACTAACTGTTACCGTCTTGATTGCTCCTTCTATATTCCGATGTAATTTAGCTTTAACTTTGCCAACTTTACCCGGGAACCGAATAAATCCATCAAGCACTTTAACGTTTTGAGGATACTGAATTGATTGCTGGCGATGTTTTGACTTGTAACGCGGAAACTTAGCACGTCCGGCAAAAAAGTTTTTGTAGGCTGTAATTAAGTTGAGTGTTGTTGCTTGCAAAACTTGGCTATAGCATTCAGATCACCATATAGTTTCTTGTTCTTTCTTGAGTGTGGGTAAAAAAGCGTTAAGAGCTGATTGGCCAAGACTTTTGCCTGTCTCCTTATAAGTCTCGATTGACTTATTCAAAGCATAGTTCCACCACCATCTAGCACAACCAAAGTGCTGAGACAATATGACTTGTTGTTCTGATGTTGGATAAAGTCGAACTTTGACTGCTTTGTGTATCATTTTAAGTTTTCCTTACTGAATTATACTATAAACAGTAAAAGAGTCAAGAAGATTGGGAAATTTCCCTTCCTCCAATTTCCCGCCTTTCATCCCCCGCTAAATCGAAGCGATTATAGCGGGGGACTTCCCGGCGTATAGTTAAACTTACTCGGGATAGGGGATGAGGAGGGTAAATTCTGTGCCCTTCCCCAGTTCTGAGTGATAAGCGATCGTACCGTGATGTTTTTCTTCAATAATTTGACGGGCGATCGCTAATCCTAAACCCGTTCCTTTACCCATCTTTTTCGTCGTAAAAAATTGCTCAAACATCCGTTGCTGTACTGCCTCTGAAATCCCCACCCCATTATCAGCAATCTGAATCTGGGCATACCGTCTATTCTCTTGCTCTTCAACACGGGTCGTAATCCTCAATTGCGGTGTTTTACTCTTCTTTGCTTCCTCCTGTGGCTCGACGGAGCATTTAGTATCAATGGCATCAATACCATTAATTAATAGATTCATCAGCACTTGATTGAGTTGAGCCGGATAACAGCGAATCAGAGGTAAATCAGCATAATCTTTTACCACTTCAATCGCCGGTCTATACGGTTTTTCTTGTAACCGATGTTCAATAAGATGAAAAATACTTTCGACCCCTTCGTGCAAATTGGCAAGCTTGTATTCTGATTGATCTAGCCTCGAAAATATCCGCAAGGAAATCACCAGACCTTTGATTCGTTCCGCCCCTATTTTCATCGAATCTAATAACTGAAAATAGTCTTTTTTCAGAAAAGGTAAATCAATTTGAGATTCCCACTCCTTGATTTCAGGATGGGGATCGGGATAGTGTCTTTCATACAACTCTAAGAGATGCATGATTTCTTGATGATATTCAGTTGCGTAATCTAGGTTACCGTAGACAAAATTAACAGGATTGTTAATTTCATGGGCAATACCCGCGACTAATTGCCCCAAGGTAGATTGCCCAAATTCTTGAATTAATTTCAGTTGGGCTGCTTTGAGATCGAGATGTACTTGGATACGGGCTAAAACTTCGTCATGATCGAAGGGTTTGGTAATATAATCAACAGCTCCAAGTTTCAAACCTTTCACTTTATTAACAGTTTCCGAAAGGGCAGTCATGAAAATCACAGGAATACTTCGGGTCTGCTCATTAGCTTTAAGGCGACGACAGGTTTCAAACCCATCGATACCTGGCATTAGGACATCTAATAAGATTAGATCGGGTTGACTGCGCTGGGCTTTACTGAGAGCATTTTCTCCATTTTTAGCAATGGTCACCTTATAATTACAGTCTTGTAAAACATCAAATAAAACTTTTAGGTTGGTTGGGTTATCATCAACGACTAAGATTGAGGAAGATGGCAAATTTGTCATTATTTAAACATCCGATTGATAAGAGTCGAGAATTTTTAAAATCTTTTCGTCATCGAAATCTTTAGCTAATTGTAAAATATAGTCGGCAAAAGCCTGATATTCAGGGGATAGCGTTTTAATCCGTATTGCTTCTGCTTCAATCCCAGCAATATAGCCTTCGAGGCTTGCATTATGCAGGCTAACCAGTTCATGATAGGGCGGTATACTCCAATTATCTCCATCATCATCAGTCGTATTTATAGGATCTTGCTGGTCATATTTCCATTCAATATTTAAGTATTGCTGTAATTGCTCGAACAGTTCTTCGGGTTGTACGGGTTTGGGTAAAAAGTTGTCACATCCAGCGGCTTGACTTTGTTGGCGATCGAAGTTAAATACACTGGCAGAAGAGGCAATAATGGGAATTTGACTTAAGGTTTTAGAGGCTCGGAATTGTTTGGTCATTTGAAAGCCATCCACAATCGGCATGGCTAGATCGGTAATTATTAAGTCTGGTGGAGATTCTAGAGCTTTTTCCCAGCCTTCTTGACCATTTTCAGCTTCAACGATCGCAAAACCAAGGGGTTTCAGCCAATCGAGCAAGACTAGACGATTTTCTGGGCGATCGTCTACAATGAGCAGCTTTAGCGGGAGAGAATTGGCTTCTCCAGAGCGCAGAGAGTACCCAGAAGGAAAAATTGGGGGGTGGGTTTCCCCTAAAATTTGCAATTCATGGGCTTCGGGAAGTTTCAAATCAAACCAGAAGCGACTGCCTTTTCCGGGAGTGCTTTCGACTTGAATCGTTCCTCCCATCATCTCTACTAGTTGGCAGGTAATGGCTAATCCCAATCCGGTTCCTTCATCTTGACGGGTGCGATCGCCTACTTGCTCAAAAGCCAGAAATATTTTTTCCAGTTGTTCGGAGTTCATTCCCACACCCGTATCTTCTATTTCAAACCGAATCCGATGCATCGGTTGGGAGGTTCCCGAATCGCTTCCGGATGTCCTCGTGACGGTAAGCGTGACTTGTCCGAGATCGGTAAATTTAACTGCATTGCCGAGGAGATTGATCAGCACTTGACGCAGACGTTTGTCATCGGCATGAACGGCTAGGGGTAAGAAGGGAGAAGGGTAATAGAGAAACCCTATTTCTTTTTGTTCAGCTCTAATGCGACAAATGTCTACTACACTTTGCAGAAATTGGTGAAAATTAAAATCGATAGGATAGAGTTCCAGTTTTTGAGCTTCGATTTTAGATAGATCTAAGATATCGTTAATTAGGGTTAATAGATGGGAACCACATTGATAAATGACGGTTAGTCCGTCCTTTTGTTTGGGAGCAGTTTCGCGATCGCGTTGCAGAATTTGAGCATATCCGAGAATCCCATTGAGGGGAGAGCGCAATTCATGACTCATATTGGCAATAAACGTGCTTTTGGCTTGGTTTGCGACTTCTGCTTTTTCCTTGGCTACTTCTAGCTCGGCGGTACGTTCTTTGACCCGATCTTCTAGGACTTCATTGGTTTGAGCGAGGCGATCGAGGGCTGAGTGCAGTTGCTCTTCAGCTTGGGTGCGTTCGGCGATCGCTGCCATTAAGACTAATAAGGTAAAGACAATGACAGTAATAAACGATTGTAATAAAATCAGGGATTCATTCGCACTTGCTCGTGCAAATACACCTAACCCTTGCGCTGTTCCCATAACCGCATTTGCAGAAACTAGAACGATTAAAAACGTGGTTGCCAGTTGTCCAAAACGAAACACACACCATACCAGCAACGGAATGAGCATATATTCAATGGGGTACCCTCCCCAAAAGCTGATTTGACTCACCCAGATAATCGACAAAAATAAAATAAATCCTTCCAGAATTACTCTAGAATTCGCCCGATCTAAACGTTGACGGATTTCTCTGTTCAACTGATTAATATTGCGAATTTGTAACCATTTCTTGATGGTCTGTTGGTTCAGCTCAATCGAATGGGCTAAACATAGCAGCAATGGAGCGACCACAAATATACCTGCAACTTCGGTCATCCACCAGGAAAAAAAGACTTCTCGATAAATTTCACCCGGTACTTTTTGCTGCCAATAAAGAGAGGTTACTCCTAGGGTTGTACTCACTATTGATGACAACATACCCGCTAATGTCAAAAATTTTAAAACATCTGCGATTCGATAGAAGGGATGGCGATTTCTCAGGGTTTTCCGCAATAGTGAAACACCCACCCAAGGGTTTAGTGCAACTCCAGACCAAAGGATAAAGTATAAGATAGCACTTTTAAAGGGAAGGATATTCCCGGTTGACATCCAAGATGCAATATCAGTCAAGGATGTCCCTAAAAAGACACCAAGAACCATCCAATTGCCGAGGATATAAACTGCCGCCGTGGCCACACCCGCTGAGGGCCAAATCAAGGTAAAATCATCTGAGACTGCGGCTGTCCGTTGAGCGATTAAAACAAAAATGCAATAGGTTAGAGCAACTAGGATAATACCTATAACGGTATGAAGTTTTCTGTCCTTTTTATGATTTTCACGTATACGATACATACATTATTATGG
>NZ_CEZBFX010000052.1:0-31254 GCF_982964205.1 Roseofilum sp.
CGATGGCATCAAACCATCCTCTTTCCCTGGGCGCGCGTCCGACTGCTATTGTCATTGAGCAAATCCTCTGACGTTACAAATTTAAATCAATTGCAGGGGATGAATTCCCAAAGGTTCCCTATGTGGATGTCTTAAGAGATTGACCACTCGGTGGTAGAATCCCTTGAGTGTCTTTCCCTATATGAGGAATGACCTCTCCACTTTCAGGAACAGCCATTATTTTAATTAATTTGCCTCTTAAGCTTAGGCTTAGGGGCAAATTAATCTTTCTTAACATACCACAAGAAAGCAGAACAGGCATCCAAGTCCTTAAGGCGATTGGATTTTCCGCATAATATCTATAATAAACAATCTGAGAAATTTTACAATATGTCACACATTTTCTCAGATTCTCTCAGAAAAGAGGGTGGCTTGATGAGGGGACAAGAGGAAATCGCTTCCTACCAATGGTGGACAAAGATTAAGGTAAAATCAGAAAGCACTCTTAATTTGGTATAGCGATCCAACTTCACCCAGACCTATGACGGCACAAGGAACCTCCACACCAAAGAACAAAAAAGTTTTACATCAATCCATTCTCGGTTCACGCCGACTGAGTAATTATGCCTGGGCAACCATCATTTCTATGGGCGCATCTGGCTTTTTATTAGCCGGGTTATCGAGCTATCTGCAAGTCAACCTCATACCCTTTAGTAACCCCACCGAGCTAATATTCGTGCCTCAAGGTTTGGTCATGGGCTTATATGGCAGTGCGGGATTATTGCTAGCTCTGTATCTATGGCTAGTGATTCTCTGGGATGTCGGTGGTGGATATAACGAATTTAGCTATGAAACTGGCGTGGCTAAAGTTTTTCGTTGGGGATTTCCGGGGAAAAATCGCCAAATTGACTTGACTTATCCCTTAGAAGATATTCAAGCAGTGGGCGTAATTATTAAAGAAGGACTTAATCCTCAGCGGAAAATTTATCTGCGAGTAAAAGGAAAAGGGAATATTCCTTTAACCCGTGTGGGACAACCCATGAGTCTCTCAGACCTAGAAAACCAAGCCGCCGAGTTAGCCCGATTTTTAGAAGTGCCTTTAGAAGGACTCTAAGCCACCCATTCGGTACAATCAATCCGTAGCTTTGGTAACAGAAATTCAATTAATCCTATGCAAATTAGACCAAAATATTGGGTCATCTCGTTGATGCTGTTAAGTGCATTGGCGATCGCCGGATGCAGTGATAGCCTCTCTGCTCCTGACTCAGATGGCTCCCCCACTGCCACAGGAGCGACCCCTTCCCCAGTGGCGAGTGCCGATCCCAATCGTCCCTTTAACGGGCTACCCATTTTGGAAGGGAAAGCAACAGTGGTAATGACCGTTAAAGGCTCGCCCATTACAATTAGTGTAGATGGCACAAAAGCACCGGTAACTTCTGGAAACTTTGTGGATTTAGTCGAGCGCGGGTTTTATGATGGCTTGACGTTTCATCGGGTAGTGCGCGAGCCTCAACCATTTGTGGTGCAAGGGGGAGATCCCCTAGGCAATGGAACCGGTGGATTTATCGATCCAGCAACCGGACAGGAGCGACAAATTCCCCTGGAAATCACCCCACAAGAGGAGAGCAAACCGATTTATAGTCAAACGTTTCCTGTGGCACAAATTAACAAGCCTCCGGAACTTCAGCATACTCGTGGTGCAGTGGCGATGGCACGATCGCAATTTCCCGATTCTGCATCTTCCCAGTTCTATTTTACATTAGCCGATCTCTCCTTCCTTGATGGTAATTATGCTGTATTTGGTTATGTAACTGAGGGGATGGAAGGGGTTGATGCAATTCAACAGGGCGATAAGATTGACTCAGCAACAGTCACCCAGGGACTGGAAAACTTGAAGCGCTAGTGGGTTCTCATCTATGGCACGCAATCCCTTATTTGGTCTCTTCTCTCGCGCCTTGCGTTCGGCAACAGAATCGAATCGTCATCAGATTCCTCTGGATGCATGGTCAGAAATACAACAAAATCAGAAACGTCAACGTTTCAAGCGGCGCTCATTTTTGCAAATTGCTAGTGGGTTGGCTGGAGGAATGCTGTTAGGGACGGGTTGTCAATCTCCGGCTGCTACTGTGTCGGCACGAGAGGGATCTGCTCCCAAAATTGCGATCGTGGGGGCAGGAATTGCGGGTCTGAGTACTGCTTACACTCTGAAAAAGGCGGGCTACCGCGCCACAATTTATGAAGCCTCAGATCGTGTGGGAGGCAGAATGTATACGGTGAAAGATGCGGTGGGTCCAGGGATTTGGGTTAACCTTGGTGCTGAGTATATCAATAGCGACCATGAAGATATGCTGGCGCTGGCGCAAGAATTCCAGATTCCTCTGCTCGATCGCTTTGTCCCTGAAGAATTGGCTCTCACGGATCTGTATCATTTTGATGGGCAAATGCTCTCGGAAGCCAAACTTGCTGAAGCCCTTGTCCCCGTTGCCGAACGCATGGCTGCCGATGCCGATCGCCTGGATGAAGATTGGGAGAATGTCAGTGTTGAATTAGATGCTCTCTCCGTTGCTGAGTATTGCGATCGCATCGGTCTCTCGGGATGGTTACGAGAATTCATTGAACTCGTCATGATTACTGAGATGGGACTCGAAGCCGATGAAATCACAGCGCTTAACCTAATCTGGTTGCTTCCTAGCGTAGATAGGGAAGGCAATGTGGAATCGACTGGACACTCGGATGAACGATATCTAGTTCAAAATGGGACTCAAGCCATTACCGATGCCCTCGCAGGAGAATTACAGAATCAAATTGAGACTGGAATGGCCTTAGAATCGATTCGGCAACACGGAGAGGGCTTTAAACTCACCTTCAATTTTACCAAAGAATTGGGTTTAAAGCCCCGTCCTTCCAGGACGGCTTTTCCCGACTCCTGATGTTAGAATCAAACCATGAGAACCCTAAAGTTTAAGCTATACAGACATAAACGAAATAGATACCTAAAGCAACAAATCAATGCTGCTGGGGTTATCTATAATCATTGTATAGCGCTTCACAAACGCTACTACCGATTGTGGGGCAAGCACTTAAACTGTGCCCAACTGCAAAAACATATCGCTAAGTTAAGAAAGCGTAATTCTTTTTGGCAGTTAGTTGGCTCTCAAGCTGTTCAAGATATTTGTCAGCGAATAGATAAAGCTTATAAGCTATTCTTCAAGCATGATGGAAAAGGTTTTAGACCACCAAGTTTTAAGAAAGTCAAAAAATATAAGTCCTTCACCCTAAAACAAGCTGGCTATAAATTCCTAGGTGGCAACCGGGTAAAGATAGGCGATAAAGTCTATCAGTTTTGGAAGAGCCGGGAAATAGAAGGAAAGATTAAGACTCTAACGGTAAAGCGAACACCATTAGGTGAACTGTTTATAGCCGTTGTGGTTGATAGCTCAGAAAAACCAATCGCTCCCGAGTCTGGTAAAACAGCAGGGTTTGATTTTGGTTTGAAAGATTTTTTAACTTGCTCAGAAGGATTTAAGATAAAATCTCCTTTATTCCTGAAGCAGTCCATCAAGGATGTCCGTAAAGCGTCCCAAACTTTATCGAGCAAGAAAAAAGGCTCTAGAAATTGGAACAAGGCAAGACGGAATCTGGCTCGAAAACATGAAGCCATTGTTAATCGTAGACGAGATTGGCAGTGGAAGTTAGCCCATGAGTTAACCGATCGGTTTGATGTTTTGTACTTTGAAACCCTCAATCTGAAAGGAATGCAACGACTTTGGGGTAGAAAGATCGGCGATTTAGCCTTGGCTGAATTTCTTTCCATTCTTGAATGGGTAGCTGCCAAGAAATCTAAGCGTGTAGTTTATATCGATCAATGGTTTCCCAGTTCCAAGACTTGCTCTGAATGCGGTTATGTACTCAATGAACTGAAACTCAAAGAGCGTCAATGGTCTTGCCCTTCATGTTCAACGGAGCATGATAGAGATTTGAATGCTGCTTTAAATATTAAATCAGTTGGGGCATCAACTGATTCGTTAGGCGATGTAAGACAGTCCCAGACTGCTATTGCTGTTTGAGCGGAGAATCCCCATGCCTTTAGGCTGGGGAGTATGTCAATGATGTGGATGCAGATATTGTCGTTCTCGCTATTCCGTTTAGCGTTCTTCGTTCTATTCAGATAGAATTGCCCTTACCACAAACCTTGCGCCGGTTTATTAATGAGGTGGGTTACGGCAATAACGTGAAAGTTACGGTAGGTCATAACCAACCTGTCTGGCGAGATCGAGGATTGAGTGGTCTGGGATATACAGATCTGTCCTGGCAAAGCTGTTTTGAAGCCTCGCAACTTCAACCGTCTAAACTTGGAGCGCTAACCTATTATTTGGGTGGAGATATCGGTTTCAATAGCCAGCGCTACAGCATAGAGGAGAATGGACAACTCTATACCAAAATGCTCGATCGTTTAATTCCCAATCTACTGGAAACGTACAATGGAAAAGCCACTCGCCTCCATTGGCCGACCGATCCTTATGCTTTAGGTAGCTATGCTTGTTTTAAGCCAGGACAGTACACAGGATTTATTCAAAATCATGTTTATTTAGAGGGAGAAGATGAGCAAAACGTTCATCAGGGACGCTTGATTTTTGCCGGAGAACACACCAGTGATGACTATCAAGGCTATATGAATGGTGGGGCACAGTCAGGACGTTTAGCTGCACAAACGGTTTTGAAGCAGTTGGGAGTTGTCGCATCTTCAAGAGCCTGAGTGAGACAACATTATGGATACCTCGTATTAATTCAAATCCTGAAGCCGGTCAGAACGATTTAATCAGATTTGATTTTATTCTTGAGATTGCTCAAATTGGACTCGCTTGTACAGATCGGCCAATTTGATCGTAACATCTACTGACTGCAATTCTACTATTGTATCTTCATCAATTAACTCCGTGAGCAACCATTGGCGATCGCCAACCTTACGATAGAGTTCTACCCGATAGGAAAATTGATCGATTAACAAATATTCCTGTAGCTGGGGAATGGAGCGATAGAGGGCAAATTTTTGGTTTTTATCGAATCCTTCGGTGGACGAGGATAAAACTTCAGCAATTAAACAAGGATTCGTGAGCGCCATCTGTTTGCTGTCGGTAAACATTGGCTCTCCCGCGATCGCCATGATATCAGGATAAACATAACTCTCGGATGCAGACAACCACAAGCGCATGTCGCTCATAAATACAGAATAACCCCGATCCTCTAAAGCAAACAGCAAGAGAGCATGAAGTTTTCCTGTAAGAATATTGTGATTCGCTGATGCACCCGCCATTTTGATGATCTCTCCTTGAATAAACTCGCTTTTGTCAATATTCCGATTTTCCTGTTCTAGATACTCTTCAACTGCGCTCTGTTTTGTCATTGCAGCAACCATAATTTACCTCCTATATTGCCTTAAGCTAGTAGCCAGTAAGGCTGGTAGTGTCTACCCTACGACCTCCGCATCTTTTAATGATAATATTAAAATCCCCTAGTTTTCGATATTATGACAGTCGTTGTTGTTACTGGATTGGGTTTAGTCTCGGCGTTGGGATCGCGCGATAATGGGACTTGGCACAAGCTCCTCAATCTGGAATCAGCGATCGCCATGGCGCAACCGTTTCCGGACTTAACGCCTCGTCCTCTAGCTATGATTGGCGATCGCCCGGCTTCTTTGCGAGAGCTGACTCGTCAGTTAGTCCTGGAGACTTTGGAGGATGCAGATATGACTCCTCCCTTACCCGATCTGGGGATTGTTGTGGGATCGAGTCGCAGCGCTCAAGGGAGTTGGGAAGCGATCGCCGGGCGGTTTTTAACGGGAGATCCAGGATTCCCCCATATATCCAATTGTCTAGACTATTTGCCCGATCTTCCCGCGCGAATAGCGGCTCAACTTACCGGGACTCAAGGGATTGTCCAAGCTCCCATGAATGCTTGCAATACGGGCATGTGGGCGATCGCCCAAGGCTATGAACTGATTCGCTGCGGCTATACTCAACAGGTTTTAGCCGGGGCAATTGAAGCGCCGATCACACCTTTGACTCTAGCGGGATTTACGCAAATGGGAGCCTTAGCGAAAACGGGATGTTATCCCTTTGACCGCGATCGCGAAGGGTTGGTTTTAGGGGAAGGAGGCGCATTTCTCCTCCTAGAATCCCTAGAGTCAGCACAGCAGCGTCAAGCCTCTATTTATGGTCAAATCCTGGGAGCCGCCTTTACCAGTGATGCCTACCATGTGAGCGCCCCTAAACCGGATCGCATGAGTGCAGCGATCGCCATTAAAACTTGTTTGGAGCGATCGGGCTTAACTCCAAGTTCTATCGACTACATCCATGCCCATGGAACCAGCACTCCCTTAAATGATGCCGCCGAAAGCCAACTGATCCAGCACCTATTTCCAGCAACAGTTCCTGTTAGCTCCACGAAAGGCGCAACCGGGCATACATTGGGTGCTTCTGGAGCATTGGGTATCGCCTTTTCTTTAATGGCACTCAAGCATCAAATCTTACCTCCTTGTGTGGGGTTAAGGGAGCCAGAGTTTAATATCAGTGTTGTTCGTGCTGCCCGTTCTCAGCCGATACAACATTGTTTGTGTTTAAGTTTTGCCTTTGGCGGGAATAATGGGGCGATCGCCCTGGGCAAGAAGAGTTGATTCGTGACGAATTACTTTCTACAGAAGAGGACTGATTGGGGAAAGTATACAAAAATCTTAATTTTAAATTAAGTTCTCTGTCAGCAGATCCGATCGCAGGGTATTAAGAAAACCAGCAAAATTTAGGATAGATGGTGCAGCAAGATTTAGGATAAATGGCGGAACCCATAAAATGCGATCGCCAAACTAATACATCACAATTGAAACCACAACTCATCCCATCCTCCAACAACGGTTTAATGGTCATGATTTCTCCATCTCCCCATCCCCCTATCCCCCCATCTCATCTCTCACCCACAGTCCTAGTTATCGGCTATGGTAACCTCCTACGAGGTGATGATGGCATTGGGCAAACGGTAGCGATGAGAGTAGAAGAGTGGGAATGGATGAATGTGCGATCGCGTGCTGTCCATCAGCTTATGCCAGAATTAGCGCAAGAATTATCCGCAGTCCAGTTAGCTATTTTTGTTGATGCTGCCCTATCCGGAGACGACGTAACCCTCTCCAAACTTGAAGCGGTGCCAGAACAAGGATTACCTTGGGGACATTCCCTCAGCCCTCCTCGCTTACTTTCCTTGTGCCAATGGTTATATCACACTGTACCCCAAGCCTGGATGATTAGCGTCCCTGGAGTAGATTTTTCCGACAGCGATCGTCTCTCCCCTCTTGCACAACAGCGCGTTAAAATTGCCCTCAATCACATCACCCACCTGATCCAAAATCGTCACACTCTTTAATTTTTAAGCTTTAATTTTTAATTGACTATGCACGAAGTCAGTATCATGGAAGAAACCCTAAAACTTGCCCTCAACCACGCTCAAAACCAGGGGGCAAAACAAATTCATCGGATTAAACTCAACGTGGGAGAACTCTCCGGTGTTGTTCCAGAAGCTTTAAACTTTGCGTTTGATGTCGTGACTCAAAATACAATTGCCCAGAGTGCTACACTAGAAATCGAAACCATACCGGTTGAATGTTACTGTTCCAATTGTCAGGAAAACTTCTATCCCAGTGACATTATTCATATCTGTCCTCACTGTGGACAACTAAGCCGGGAAGTTCGTCAAGGGAAAGAATTAGAGTTAGCATCCTTGGAGGTTTCTTAAATCCATGTGTACTGATTGTGGTTGTGCCGTAACTCCTGGAAAAGTTGAGATTCATAGCCATTCTCATCCCTCCCATGATCATCATCATGATCGTGCCCACGATCATCATCACGGCGATCGTGCCCATACCCATACCCTACCGGTTCACCAAGCTATTTTAGCCAAAAATGACCGCCTCGCTGAACGTAACCGAGGCTATTTTTTAGCCAAAGGGCTGTTAGTTTTGAATATCCTTTCTTCTCCGGGTTCTGGCAAAACAACCCTGATTCAACGCACCCTCTCGGATCTGGGAGAACGACTCCCCACAGGGGTGATCGTGGGAGATTTAGCCACGGATAATGATGCTCAAAGATTACGGGAAACCGGTGCTCCTGTCGTGCAAATTACCACCGGCAGTATCTGCCATTTAGAAGCGGATATGATTGCCCAGGCGATCGCCGAAATTCCCCTTGATCCATTACAGCTTTTGATCATAGAAAACGTCGGTAATTTGGTTTGTCCCGCTGCCTACGATCTCGGCGAAACCTTGCGCGTAGCTCTACTTTCTACCACAGAAGGAGAAGATAAACCCCTCAAATATCCTACCCTGTTTAAGAGTGCTGATGTCATTCTGCTCAACAAAATTGACATTGCTGAAGTCGTTGGATTCGATCGCAAAATTGCCCTCAAAAACCTTCAGCAAGTCGCCCCACAAGCCCAGGTTTTTGAAGTATCTGCCCGAAGTGGTTTTGGTCTCGAACAGTGGTATGGTTATTTAGAGGAACAAATTAACCCACTTGCTCCCCAATTAGTACATCCATAATCTCCAATGTTAACTCGATTGTAAACAGAGACTTAAAAGAGGAAAAAACATGTTAAAAGCATCAGATATCATGACCAAAGATGTGGTGATGATTGGCGGTTTAGCCACAGTAGACGAAGCCGTTAAACTCATGCGAGCAAAAAACATTCGTTCGCTCATCGTTAAACGCCGTCATGACCAAGATAGCTATGGAATTGTAACAGAAAGTGACATAGTGTATAAAGTCACGGCCTATGGAACTGACCCCAAAACAGTCCGAGTTTATGAAATTATGACCAAACCCTGTGTGGTAATCAATCCCGATTTAGGAGTTGAATATGTCGCCCGGTTATTTGCCAATTTACAACTGCATCGCGCTCCCGTAATCAGTGGCGAAGTCATGGGCATTATTTCGATTACCGATATTCTCAATCGCGGTGATTTTCTCGAAAAACCCAAAGCCATCACCCTACAAGAAGAAATTGAAAAGGCACTTACCGAAGCCCGGGCAATTTGTAAAGAGAAAGGCCCCAACTCCCGTGAATGTGCGGTCGCTTGGGATATTGTCGAAGAGCTAGAAGCCGAAGCAGCTCACCAGCAAGCACAGAAAATCACCAAAACCAAGTTTGAACAATACTGTGAAGAACATCCCGATGCTATAGAAGCGCGGATGTACGACACTTAAACGTTGGGAAGCCAATCCCTCTCCTAGCCGAGAGGGATTAAGTAATCCGTAAAAAATCAACCCTTCTTTCCTTTAAAAGTCCCCATTATGGTTAACCTGACCCAAAAGTCAACAAAAATCTCTCGGACTCCCAAAAGAGAAAACCTACCCACGATGTACGAACTACCGAGTGAAGAAGTAGGAGAATCGGGTTTGCCAGACCAATATCATCCCATACCGGCTCAACTGTTAGAAGAAACGTTTCAACCTGCCACCTATTCACCAGAGCAGGTCTTTTCAGCCATGGATTTGAATCTCTACTACGATGTGGAGAATACCAAACGATACAAACGTCCGGACTGGTTTGGAGTAGTCGGAGTATCTCGACTCTACGAACAGAGAGAATTACGCAAAAGTTATGTCGTCTGGCAAGAAGAAGTGCATCCGTTTATGATTGTGGAACTGTTGTCACCGAGTACGCAACGAGAAGACTTGGGACAAACAACTCGTAAAGAGAGCGATGAAGTACCAAACAAGTGGGAAGTTTACGAACAATGGCTACAAGTGCCCTATTATATCGTTTACGAAGGGGAACAGGACAATTTTAGAGCATTTCAGTTAGAAGAAAATCGCTATCAAGAGCTAGAGATAAAGAATAAGGAATTGTGGTTAGAAGAGTTAGGATTAGGATTGAGGTTATGGCAAGGAAGTTATAAAGGAGTAGAGCGATTGTGGCTAAGATTTTATGATCAATCGGGGAATTTAATTCCGACAGAAGCAGAAGGAAGAAAACAAGCACAAGCCGCATTGCAGGAATTGAAAGAGCGCCTGATTGCCATGGGTTTAGATCCGGATAATCTATCCAATTATTAACTCTCAATATTAGAGAAGGCAATCGCATTTTTGTGTTAATTTTTCTCCTTCTCTCCCATAACCCTTACTCGAAAACCATCTAAGGAGCGGAAAAAGTTGGGTATAACCGGATTGACCCTAGCAAACTCCCCAAGGGTCGGATACAATATCCCTGACTTGAGCCAGAGCATTTGGAGTAACTGACTATGCTGATAGCGACTGTAGCAGAAGAACAGGGAGCGATCGCCGCTAACCTCCAGCAATTTCTTCTTGTCCTCTCCGTTTCTCTCAGCGTTGCCACCTTACCCCAAATTCTCCCTTGGTTTCGCCAGATTCCCTACACCCTCCTCCTGGTGATTGTTGGACTTGGACTCGCCCTCGTTGATGTGCGCTTAGTCAACCTCTCCCCGCAGCTCATCCTCTCCATTTTCTTGCCTCCCCTCCTCTTTGAAGCCGCTTGGAATCTAAAATGGTCAGGGCTGAAAAAAAACATCGTTCCCATTAGCCTCTTTGCCATCCTCGGCGTAGCCATTTCCGTGATTGGTATTGGTGTGGGAGTTAATCAACTCACCGGTTTACCCCTAGCGACTGCTCTGCTGTTAGGTGCAAGTCTCTCGGCAACCGATCCTGTTTCTGTGGTTGCTCTGTTCCGGGAATTAGGCGCTCCCAAACGCCTCAGCGTGGTGATGGAAGGGGAAAGCCTGTTTAACGATGGGGTAGCAGTCGTGGCCTTTAGTTTACTCGTCGGTATTCCCCTAGGCATAGAAGAATTTAACCTACAAGCGAGTCTTGTTCATTTTGCCGTCTTTGTCGGTTTAGGCTTAGGCATTGGTGGACTAATTGGCTTTGGTATTTCCTATCTTACCCAGCGCTTTGATTTACCCTTGGTCGAACAATCCTTAACCCTGATTTCCGCCTATGGAACCTACATTTTAATTGAAGAAGCCGGCGGATCGGGGGTCATTGGGGTGGTTACTGTAGGTTTAATTTTAGGTAACTTTGGCTCCCGTATTGGCATGAATCCCCGCACCCGCGTCATTGTCAGTGAATTTTGGGAATTTTTAGCCTTTTTTGTGAACTCCATTGTTTTCCTCTTGATTGGAGATCAGATGCAATTCTCTAGTCTGATGGAAAATTTAGATGAGATTCTGATTACCATCGCTGCCATGATTGTTACGCGGGCGATCGCCATTTACAGCTTAGGTACCTTGAGTAATTGGATGACTGAAGTGGATATTAATTGGAAAGAACAAACCGTACTCTGGTGGGGAGGGTTGCGCGGCTCCGTTTCTATCGCCCTAGCCCTAAGTTTACCCATTGCCCTAGAAGGACGGGATCAAATCAGTGCAACTGTCTTTGGTGTGGTTCTTTTTACCCTCTTAGTCCAAGGCTTAACGATTAAACCCCTCTTACAAGGCTTAAACCTTCTCGGTGATGAACCCCTAAGACGGCAATATTTAGAAGCTGTAGCTCGCCGAGTAGCGCTGAATCGAGTCATGGAAACCCTGACATCCGGCAAACAACGGCCGGAAATTGAGCCAGAATACTATCGTTATCAAGCCGCTCTCGTGCAAGGAGAACTAGAGCAGTTAGAGCGGAACATTCAAGAACTGCGGCAACAACATCCCCAAACGAGAGAATATGCTATTGAACAATTGCGGGAGGAACTTTTGGCGATCGAAGCAGATACCTATGCCGAGTTTATCAAAGCTGGACAACTTAATCAGGAGCTTTCCCCCTACCTGGTTGATGTTTTCCAAGATAAGGAAGAGGGGATGGGGGGATAGGGGGATGGGGAGATGGGGAGATGGGGAGGATTGCTTATTGCCTATTGCCTATTGCCTATTGCCTATTCCCCATTCTCTATTCCCTATTCCCCAATTTTCTGGCGCAAATCAGACAACACCTGATCGATTAACTCAACCACCTCAGTTTTGCCTAAATTAGCATAGCGCTCTTGGGCGGCTTCGAGTGAGGTGATGGCTTCCTCCCATTTCTCTTGTTTGATATAGGCTACGGCCGAATTATGGTAGGACATGGGAGCATCTGGATTGAGGACAATCGCCTCATCAAAAGCCGCGATCGCCTCATCATACTTTTCCTGAGAGCCTAGGGCAATCCCTAAATTATTATAGGTCTCCCAATTCTGGGGATTAATCTCTATGGCCCCCTGAAAAGCAACCACTGCTTCGTCAAATCGGCGATCGTGACCCAGGGCAATGCCTAAATTAGAATAAATTTTCTCCGAATTGGGATAAATTTCCAATGCCTGTTGAAACGCTTCCACCGCTTCGGAATAGTCCCCCAATTTCATTAACTCAATCCCTTGTTGATTATACTTTTGAGCCTCATCAAGGGCATCACTAGGGGTTTCCTCTTCATCATTAGGGATTTCCTCTTGAGCGATCGATAAGGGGGAACAGAGGTAAGCGAGACTCGGTTGTCCCCAGAACCCCAGTCCCAAAATTAAGAGAGCGATCGGAAAATAGACGTTTGCCAAAATAGGAGTGAAACTAGAAATCATGAGACACCTGAAGCCATCTGAGGATAATTCATACAAGAGCGATCGCTTAAACTGTAATATATAGCGCTTTGTGCTGGTAATGGGGAATTCAGTAATGAGTCAACTGTTTTTGCTTTAACTAGCCCCCATCATCTTTTGCCTTTTGCCTAGCACGCAGCACTATACCAGTTCATCGGTTTTCGATGTTATCCTGGTTCTGGTCATCTTTGGCCAACGACTTCAGGGCATTTTCAAGGGTCTCTCAATATTCCGATCGTAAAACATAACCATTTCATATGAAAGCAAGTAGCAACCCTATTTCTCCCTTAGCCTCCCGGTCACTGCAACTGGTGGGCTTAGTGATGATTGTCTCGTTTATTATTGATATTCTGATTATCGCTATTCCTCCTAACCTTCTGAGTCCCCAATGGAGACTCAATTTTACCAGTCAGTTGATTGACCGAGGGGTAATTCCCTTGGTGGGAGTTGCCCTACTTTTAGGGGGAATTTGGATTAAAGATTCAGAAGGGACAAGCGGCTCTAAACAGGGGATGTTGCGGTCAGCAGCCGTCTTAGTCTCCCTGATTTTAGGAATTGTTTATCTCTTAGTGGTTCCCCTACATAGTATTGACACGGTGCGCAGTCGTAACCGCGCTCTGAGAAACTTGGACGTACAAGCCCAACAAGCTGAACAACAATTGCAAGATCAATTGGAAAATCCCCAATTTCAGGCGGGATTAGATCAACGTCGAGAACAATTTAGGACTCAGATTAATACCTTAATTAGTAATGAGGAGCAGTTTCAACAAGCTATAGAACAAGCACCAGAAGGACAAGCTGAGTTACTCCAGCAGTTCAAGGATGATCCCAGTGCAATTGATAGCTTCATCGATCAACAGGTAACCGCTCTACCCCAACGGGCAAGAACCCAAATCGAGGAAGAGAAGATGCAACGGGAAGAGAGGGCCCAAGTGACTACGGTAAAATCTATATCTCAATCGATGAATGGAGCCTTATTAGCGGTTGGGTATTTGGGTGTTGGTTTGACCGGTGTACAACTTGGAGGTGGAGGACGGAAGAAGCGCCGTCGGTAAGATCCTTCTGTTTTGAGCGATCGCCAAACCTAGTGTACCGTTCCAGTTTAAGCGTAGCATGAGATGAAGATGGGGAAGGGCGTTAAGAGCGAGAGGATGGGCAAGACTTAACCCATACCATCAGAATCATAATGCCCGATTCGAGCTGTTTCAGTCCACTAGAAACCCACATGAGGGAGCGATCGCTTTTTGACCCTACCTGCTCCTGAAGTTTTAGCTCTGATTGACTGAAAATGTTCT
Source organism: Roseofilum sp. (assembly GCF_982964205.1). Lineage (NCBI taxonomy): Bacteria > Bacillati > Cyanobacteriota > Cyanophyceae > Desertifilales > Desertifilaceae > Roseofilum > Roseofilum sp. The sequence continues at coordinate 13,893 of NZ_CEZBFX010000052.1, forward strand.
CAATTTATATTCTCACCTATAACGAAGAACTGGATATTGGCCCTTGTATTGAATCTGCTCTAGTGTCGGATGATGTGATTGTGGTCGATTCGCTCAGTAGAGATCGCACTGTCGAAATTGCCCAACGTTATCCTGTCCGCATTGTTGAGCATAAATTTGAAAGCCATGGCCGTCAACGCACTTGGATGCTCCAAGAAGTCCCGGCTAAACATCCTTGGATATATATCCTAGAAGCAGACGAGCGCATGACCCCTGAGTTATTTAACGAGTGCTTAGAGGTGGTTAAATCAGCCGACAAAGTGGGTTACTATGTGGCAGAACGAGTGATGTTCATGAATCGTTGGATTCGCTACAGTACTCAATATCCTCGGTATCAATTGCGGCTCTTGCGTCCCGATCGAGTTTGGTTTAGCGATTATGGCCATACTGAACGAGAAGTGTGTGATGGCCCCACAGGATTTCTCAAAGAAACCTATCCTCACTATACCTGTAGTAAAGGTCTCAGTCGGTGGCTCGAAAAGCATAATCGCTATTCCACCGATGAAGCAGCCGAAACCATCCGTCAACTGGAAAAAGGGAAGGTCAACTGGGCTGAGTTAGTCTTTGGGAAAACCGAAGTCGCTAGACGACGAGCGCTTAAAGATCTCTCCTTGCGTCTACCCTTTCGCCCGGTTGTACGATTTTTCTATATGTATTTCATTTTAGGGGGATGTTGGGATGGTTCGCCCGGTTTAGCTTGGTGTACTCTACAAGCCTTTTATGAATATCTGATTTTATTGAAAACCTGGGAAATGCAATATTTACCCGTCCCTGAGTTAGATCCACAGACCTTAAAGCCACAGGAAAATTCTGCCCAGAATTCACAAGAGGAGGCAATAGGCAATAGGCCATAGTCATCGATCACCCGTTAAGGCTGTGAGCGAATTGTGTATTAGGGGATGCAAGAGGCAAAAGGCAATAGGCAAAACCCGGTTTTCCCCTTTGTTGGATTCGTGTAGATAGCCCTCAATTCGTCAGCTATTCCACAGATCGCCGGCAAAGTGTTTTATGATAGCCAATAGTGGGGATCGTCCCGATTCGGGAGTCGGGAGTCAGGCTAGAAAGCCGGTTTCTGCCCACTGCCTATTCCCTGTTCCCTGAGTAAAGAATCTTTGTGTTCCAACGCTTGAAGCAAGATTTGAAGAATGATTTGATTGCTGGTTTGCTGGTGGTGATCCCATTGGCAACCACAATCTGGCTAACCATTACCATAGCCAGTTGGGTGGTCAATGTCCTCACCCAGATTCCTAAACAGGTGAACCCCTTTGATGGATTACATCCAATTTTAGTCTCTCTTCTCAATCTGGTTGTCGGGCTTGCCGTTCCCTTACTCAGTATCCTGGTCATTGGTTTGATGGCTCGGAATATCGTCGGCCGCTGGTTGTTGGATGTGGGGGAGCGGATTGTACAGGCGATTCCTTTAGCTGGTTCGGTTTATAAAACCTTAAAGCAATTATTGGAAACCTTACTCAAAGATTCTAAAGATAAGTTTCGACGAGTGGTGTTAGTTGAATATCCCCGTGAGGGACTATGGTCGATGGGGTTTGTCACTGGCCCGGTGAGTTCAGATTTACGCTCCAAGTTTCCAGTACCGATGATTAATGTATTTATTCCCACCACGCCAAATCCTACTACTGGATGGTATGCGATCGTCCCGGAGAAGGACGTGATTAATTTAGCAATCTCGATTGAAGATGCCTTTAAGGTGGTCGTCTCAGCCGGTATCGTTAACCCCACAATGGCACTGCTTCCGCCAGCGGATGACCAATCAGGATATACACTAGAGGATCGGAAGAAGTCTCAATTGACTGAGAATCCGGCTGAAAAACTTGGCCTAACGGTTTCTCTGACTCTTGAGGAATCTTCTAAAGTTGAGTAGTGTTAGAGGGCCAATCTTCGGCTTTTAAGAATTATGCAACCGCGCCAAATTGCTCGTGAACTTGCCTTGCTGAGTCTTTCCCAGTTTTCTAAGCGAAAGACTCCGGAAAACCTTGAATCGATGATCTTAGCAGCAGTGAAGACGTTGCAAACGGAAGCATCAGAGTCTTTAGAGATGGCATCGGCTCAGTTGGAGAGAGGAAACGATCGCCTGTTGAATAGCGAAACAGTGGCCCCCAATATTGCCAGCTCTAGAGCGATGCTCAAAGAGGCGGTTGAACTCACCCAAATGGCTATTAATCAATTGGGAGATGCGATGACGTTTCCCGAGAAAGTCCATTATTATCAAGAGCAAACAGTTGTTCAAGATTATGCTTTAGAGTTGGTTAGTCGGGTCATTCAAAATCACCAGGAGTTGGACTCTATTTTATCTAAGGCGATGGTCAATTGGCAGTTAGAGCGCATTGCTCGTATCGATCGCGATATTCTCAGAATTGCAGTGGCAGAAATTTTGTACGTTAACCTGGATGAACGGATAGCTATTGATGAAGCGGTGAAGTTAGCCAAACGCTACAGTGGGGAGCAGGAATATCGGTTTATTAATGGGGTGTTGCGTCGGGTGGTAACGTTACTCAAGGAAGAGCAGTCTAAGTAGGCATAGGTAAAGTCACTTCAATTAAGGTTGATACATGATGCTCGATCGACAACGGCGGTATCTGTAGAGGCGAAAAATTTGTCACCTCTACTACTCGGTGGCGATTTGTTAAGTTTTAATACGCTTTAGTTGCTCAAAATTATATATCGCTATACAGTAATTGAACTATTGAAATTAAACCAAAAAAGTAGTTGACTTTTACGAGATAGCAAAGATGAGTAACAATTTGGCAAGCCAACTTCGGGAAGGAACGAAACAATCCCATACCATGGCTGAAAACACAGCCTTTATGAAATGTTTTCTCAAAGGGATTGTGGAAAGAGAGCCTTTCCGCCTGTTAACCGCAGATTTGTATTTCCTCTACAGTGCCCTCGAAGAAGAAGTACAGCGCCACAAAGACCATCAAGCGATCGCTCCCATTTATTTCCCCGAACTAGAGCGCAAAGGGAAATTAGAGGAAGACTTAGCCTATTACTATGGGGAAGATTGGAAAGAGCAAATCCAACCTTCACCCGAAGGCAAAAATTATGTTGACCGCATTCACGAAGTCGCCAATACCGAACCGGCTCTTTTGGTTGCCCATTGTTACGTTCGCTATATGGGAGATCTTTCCGGCGGTCAGGCTTTAAGAAATATTGTCCGTTCAGCTTTGGAATTGCCTCCAGATAAGGGGACTGGACTCCATGAATTCGACCAAATTCCCACCGTCGAGGCTAGAAAGGCATTCAAGGCTAAGTACCGCGATGCTTTGAATTCACTCCCGGTTGATGATGCCCTAGCTCAAAAAATTGTCGATGAGGCCAACATTGCGTTTCGACTCAACCGCAATGTTGTCCATGAACTCGAACCAGCTGTAAAAGCGGCGATCGGCGATCATACCTTCGATTTGCTCACCCGGCAAGATAAGCCCGGAAGTACAGAAAGAGCGCCTGGCAGTAGTTCAGTTGAGTTAGTCTCAGCCGCCGAATAAGTATTGAGCAGGGGTGGCTTTAATCAATTATGCTTCTCCTGCTCCTAATGAAACTCAAATCACAAAATTATTAAGGTAAAGCGATGCAACTTCTGCCACAAACAACCGTAAAATTCGACTCAAATTTACTCAAAAAATACGATAAACCTCTACCTCGATATACCAGTTATCCTCCCGCTACAGAGTTAAAACCCAATGTTGGCGATCTAGATTTTAGAACGGGTATCGCCGTGGGGAACCATAAAAAAACACCGATTTCCCTCTACTGTCATATTCCTTTTTGCCAAAGTCCCTGTTATTTTTGTGGCTGCAATACCATCATTACCAAGAGCCAAAAGAAAGTCGATCCTTATTTGGACTATGTTGCCCGTAATATTGAACAGGTTGCTGCCCTGACCGACCGAGACAGAAAAGTTAATCAGCTCCACTGGGGAGGAGGAACTCCCAACTATTTAAATCTCAATCAAATTGAATTTTTATGGAATCAATTTCAGCAGCATTTTAGTTTTAGTGAAGAGGCAGAAGTTTCTCTAGAAATCAATCCTCGATACATCGATCGCAATGCGATCTTATTCTTGAAAAACTTGGGCTTCAATCGAATTAGCTTTGGCATTCAGGATTTTAATCCTCAAGTTCAAGCCGCCATCAATCGCGTACAACCAGAGTCCATGCTCTTTGATGTGATGAGTTGGATTCGAGAAGCCGGCTTTGAGAGTGTAAATGTGGATCTGATTTATGGTCTGCCGTTTCAAACTCTAGAAACTTTTAAGGATACCATTGAGAAGACCCTAAAACTCGATCCCGATCGGATTGCGATTTTCAATTTTGCCTATGTTCCTTGGATGAAACCAGTTCAGAAAAAAATACCTGTAGATGCTCTACCCGAGCCATCGGAAAAACTCGATATCTTTAAAATGACCATTGAAGAATTAATGGAGGGAGGCTATGTGTTTATTGGCATGGATCATTTTGCCAAGCCTGATGATGAATTAACAATCGCTCAACAAGCTGGAGACCTACACAGGAACTTTCAGGGGTACACCACGAAACCGGAGTCAGATTTATTTTCTTTTGGGATGACTTCCATTAGTATGCTACATGATGTCTATATTCAGAATCATAAGCAGTTACCAGACTACTATCGAGCCATTGATGCCGGTATCCTCCCCATTGAAAAAGGCGTTAGCCTCGATCGCGATGACATCATCCGCAGAGCGGTCATTATGGAGTTCATGTGCCAATTTCAGGTTTGCCAACATGTGATCGAGGAAAAATACCACTTACACTTCGATCTAGAATTCGATGAATATTTTGCCAGAGAAATTGCTGAACTGCGTGTCCTGGAAGCGGATGGATTAATTCGGTTTAATGGTGAGAAAATTGAGGTCACACCGACCGGTCGATTGCTAATCAGAAATATTGCCTCTATCTTTGATGCTCGTACCAGAAAACGGCAAATTACCAGTTTTTCTAGGGCAATTTGAAAAGTTATAGTGAGCTTCGCGCTAGGCAATAGGTTGTATGGCTTAGGGTCTAAGGGTTCAGTCCCCCTATTGCCGGATCGCAACGTAAAGCGCTGTACAGGGGGCGATCGCGAAACTGTACTTTTGGTGAATGCCCAATGATAGACTGATGATTGCGATCGCAATAGTCCCTTAATCCTACAACCTGCACATAATCCTATGGTCTTTAATTGGTTTCGCCGCCAGTTTAATCGCTCTGAGTCTCCTGCTCCCTCCCCTGCACCTGCCCCTGAACCGCAACTAGAGCAACAGGAGGAAGTTGAAGTAGAAAAAACAGAAGAGGCTGTAGATTATCTTGCATGGGCTAAGGCTGCTTATCAAAATATTCAACAACAAGAACAACAAGAAGTAGAACCCTCTTCTGAAGTAGAAGAGAAAGCAGAGGAACTTGAAGCAGACGTTGCCCCTGAAGAAACGGAACCTGCTGTTGTCCCAGAAACTGTTGTTGAACCTTCAGAAACGGAACCTATCGTTGAGAATGCAACAGAAAGTGAACCGGAACCACCATCTGAGAGTGAACCGAAACCCGAACCTGTTGTTGAAAGTGAACCCGAACCCGAACCCACTCCAGCACCTGTATCCTTCCTAGAACGAGCCAAAGCAGAGCGGGGAGCGCGGTTAGAAGAACTGAAAGAAAAGGCCGTCGAAGCGCCAGAACCAGAAGAAAAACGTCGTTCTCCAGCGCCTCAAGAATTGGATGAAGATTTCCTTTGGTCGGCTGAGGTTCTTGCTAAACAAGGGAGACGGCCAGATGAGGTGTCCTTAGAAGAGATTAATTGGTTACAACAACTGCGTCAGGGACTCGGGAAAACCAGGCGCGGATTAATTAACCAATTGAAGGCAGTTGTGGGTCAAGGACCTCTCAATGAGGATGCGGTTTTAGAAGTTGAATCCTTGTTATTACAGGCAGATGTAGGCGTTGAGGCGACCGATCGCATTATTGAACAATTACAAGCTAAACTGCGCGAAGAAAGTTTACCCCCAGAACAGGCGATCGCCTACTTAAAACAACTCCTCTGTGATATTTTGGACTATCCTGGTGGCAAAGCCTACGATACCACTTTTGCCCCAGAACAAGATGTCCTCAATATTTGGATGTTAACCGGAGTCAATGGCGTAGGCAAAACCACAACTATTGGTAAATTAGCACACTTAGCCAAAAAATCTGACTATCAATGTTTAATTGGGGCAGCCGACACATTCCGTGCCGCCGCAGTAGAACAAGTGAAGGTTTGGGGAGAGCGAACTGGAACAGATGTTATTGCTAATCCAAGTAAAAATACTGATCCGGCGGCCGTTGTTTATGATGCAATTACTGCCGCACAATCAAGAAATGTAGACCTCTTACTGGTTGATACGGCTGGACGACTGCAAAACAAGAAAAACTTAATGGAAGAACTGAGCAAAATTCGCCGCATTATTGATAAGAAAGCACCCAATGCAAAAGTAGAATCACTCTTAGTTTTAGACGCTACCCTAGGTCAAAATGGCTTACGTCAAGCCCAAGTGTTTGCCGAAGTTGCCCAACTTAGTGGGGTTGTCTTAACTAAATTAGATGGTACAGCCAAAGGAGGCGTTGCCTTAGCGGTTTCCCAACAACTCGGTTTACCTATTCGCTTTATTGGTGCAGGAGAAGGGATTGAAGATTTACGCCCATTTTCCAGTTATGAATTTGTGGAAGCATTAATTAGTGGATGAAGATTAGAATTCTTGTAGAACTCAGGGAATAGGCAATAGAAAGTGTCCTCACTCTCCCTTTCGCTGCTCTATAAAAGAAACCGTAACATTACCAAATTGTGGATAAATCTAGGATAAAACCCGGTAAAATAAACTCTCCGGATATCGTTTGGGGATTGTCCAAGATTTCGACTTCTTGCTGAGGACGATACACTTCGACTCGTCGCTGTTTGCGATTAATTAACCAACCTAACTGCGCTCCATTGTTTATATACTCGATCATTTTCGCTTGAGTTTGCGATAAGGTATCGCTAGGAGACATCAGCTCGACGACAAAATCGGGGCATAAGGGTACAAATCGATCTTGTTCTTTCTCCGTTAAAGCATCCCAGCGCTCTAGTTTTACCCAAGAAGAATCGGGAGCGCGATTGGCTCCATTGGGCAGTTGAAAACAGCCACTAGAATCAAAGACCTTACCCAGTTTAGTTTGCCGATTCCAAGCTTGTAATTGAAAAGTTAAATCGGCATTGCGTTCGCTGGTATTTCCTCCAGTTGGGGGCATCACAATTAACTCTCCCTGGGCCGTTTTCTCAAATTGCAAATTGTCGTTTTCGTGGCACAGTTGCCAAAATTGCTCGTCTGTTAAATTGATTTTGAGAGCCAGTTGGGGAGGTAAAGAAATAATGGGAGTTTCCATATTCAGCCTCTAATTGGGATTGATCTCATAGGGATTAGAGTTGGGGATGGGATAGAGCGATCGCCTTTGAGTAGTTGGTACAGTTAAAGATGGAGTCGTCGGTTGAATCAAACCATATCCCCTGGGACGAATGGAGCCAGCGGGAGCAGTGAATTGAGTTTGAGGGGTGAAAGGATTAGAGGGAGTTGATTCAGGAGATGTATCAACGAAAGGAGATAAGCGACTATAGCCAAAGCTTCGAGTTTCTGAGACGGAGGACGAGGGTAGGTTTCCTGAGCTGGAATTGCCATTGAGTGTTGTTTGTGGCGTGTTGTTTGGCAACGTAGTTTTGGGCAGTTGACGGGTTGACGTTAAGTTAGAACTGAAGACACTGGAACCATCGGTGGGTAAGTTCTGAGTCACTGACTCGACAATTTCCCCGGTGGTTGGGGTGAGAGAAGAGCTAAATGTTGGAGAGACAGAGAGAATTTCATCGGGTTCAGGTTGAGCAGGTTTTTGACTCCAATAGGGAACCGAAGAAACCAGAGGATGGGAAGCAGATAGAGGACTTTTCTTCTCTTTGTTCCCAGATGGGGAGAAGTCCAGGGAAACGGGAGCAGATAGGGAAGGGGAGGAGAACGTGTTAATTTCTTCGCCGATTTCCTCTAGGGATAGAGTCGCAATGATCTGTTGCAGTTCTGAGTCGCTTAACAGATCCGATTGAGTCGATAATGGCGATCCGGTATCTCCATCTTCTTCTGGGCGAGCTAAAGAGGGTTGCACGGGATCTATGGTTTGCGCTCTTTCGAGAGTGTCTTTCAGATCATTGATATAAGGGGTAAGGGGACTCAGGAAAGTCTGAACATTAGTAGAAATATTCGTTCCCATCTGATTGAGGGTGTCTGGATTGGCGATCGGTTTCCAGAAAATGGCGATCGCCCCCGATAGGGGAATAAATACCCACCACAATCCCCCACGTCTCCATTTTATTCTCGATAACGGGGTCCATTTGCGGGTAGATGCGGTTTGAGTTCGGCGACGGGAACGTTTCACGATCGACTCTCCTTTGAGTTCCTCAAGGGGTTAGGGCATTACTCTAAGCGTTCTAACCAAACGCTAACATCAATGGCTAGGGTTTGGCCCAGACGCAGCAGGCGACGGCTTTGAGGCAAATCTAAGGTCATCTGCGATGAGGTCTCCTCGCTCTCTAACGGGTCTGCCTCCTCCGAGCCATTTAAGGCTGAAGTGGAAATACCAAAACAGCGAGGGATAATCTTATTATGCAGATAACTAAAGTATAGCTCTTGACAGCGAGTTAAGCATAATCCCACCTGCAAACGACAGGAGAGGTCGATCAATCGCTCTAGTCGCTCCAGATGATGATTTAAGCTGGCAGGGTCATTATTTTCCAGAACTTCCCAAAATCCCAGTAAAGTTAAGCGCTCTAGGATTTCTTGACCATCGGGAATAGTCAGATGGCAATGGAGAGATTCAGCTTCTTTGGCGATCGCCTCTAACTCTAGCAGCAAACTCAAACCTTCAGGCAAAGCAAAATTCTCGGGTTTCAGAGCATTCAACAGACTAAAACAACGCTGGGACAGGGCCATATTTGCCGCCACCTGTAACTCCGCTGGTGGCGGCATATTGTCCCGGTGAAATGCCCTTAACACGCCGTAATTATCCCGATACACTTGGGTATACAACTGATCTACGCGGGTTAAGGTTTCCTGGGTCAGAAGAGTCATGATCCGCAGGCGGTCTTCTGCAAATAGATCGTCTAAATTAAAGGTTTGGTCGCCAAACCACTCCGCCATCCCTAAAATCACATTAGCAGCACTCGCCTGTTGCAGAGCATGAAAGAGCGTTTCTTTAATCGATAAATAGGATCGGCGATTAGAGAACGGTTGAACGCAACAATGGAAATCCCATCCTCCTAAATGCAAGAGAGCAAAGACAAAATGCCCCCCTTCCCTCGTCACTTCAGAAGTAAGGTTAATTTCACCCACCGCTAAAGTTAGGGAACCCATGCGCTGGAGCTGATAATCCTGTTGTTCGATCCAATAGCAATATAAGGAAAAATCTTTGTCCGATGGACTCGACTGCTCCCTCGTCATAGATAAACCCTTATGGGAGGTGGGATAGCTATTAAACAGAGAACTAATCGCAAAATGGGCCACCACTTGCTCTAAGCTGACTTGCGCAGTCATCACATTTTTGTCATAAACCCCGGCTCCCGTTTCAAAAATGTCTACATTACTGGGAGCTTGGGCTAATCGATCGACAAACGTCGTTTCTAAATCCTGACCCGTTACTTCCCTAGCTAACTCGATCGCCCGACTGGCATATCGGAGAATTTGCGTTCCTTCTGGGCGGGAAATTTCTTCAAAGAACCAACCGCAACTGGTGAACATCAACAGAGCATGGCGTTGCATTTCCAGCAAGCGCAAGGCTTCGATCTGTTCGCTCGGTTCCAGGGGATGGGTTTGATGACGATTCAAAAAGCGATCGACTGTATGCCAACTGCGGTTATTAATGATTTCAACATACTCATCTCGCGCCTTCCAAGGGTCTTGGAACATTTCATAGCCCTGGGTTTCATAAATCTCTACCAACCGATCTCGCAAGTGGTTGAGGGCATCTCGTAGGGGTCTGCGCCATTTTTGATGCCATCCCCCCCCACTGGCACAACCACAATCTTCTTGCCATCTGCCTACTCCATGGGAACAACTCCAAGCAGTGACGGGTTTGAGTTGCACTTCCCAAGTCGGGGGATGTTGGCTGAGATAGTGGCTAAAGTTGGTAATTTGCCATCCTCGGTCGGGAAATTCCCGTAAGAAGGCATAGGCCAGGGTTTTTTCGGTTCCCCCTTTGTGGTGACCGAAGGTTTCTCCATCAGTGGCCACGGAAATCAGTTGGTGGGGACGTTGATCCCCATGGATGGCATGGGCTAGGCGATCGCCCAGATGGTAAGAGCTACTCAGGGCATCGCTAAAGCCCATATCGCTGGAGATGGGACCATCGTAAAAGAAGATATCCAGATAGCGACCGTCGGCGATAAAACAGCGATAGGGACGGGTGGGATCGATGGTGGAGTCTTCTACATCGTACCATTCGGGATCGGGGTTGTCTTCCGTGGCGATCGGGCGACAGGTTTGGGCTTGGGAGGGAGCCAGAATGGTAAATTTAATACCCTCGTTTATGAGGCTCTCAACGGTGGGATAATCGATCGCTGTTTCCGCTAACCACATGCCTTCGGGATCGCGGCCAAACCGGGATTTGAAGTCGGCTTTTCCCCAGCGAATTTGGGTGTATTTATCCCGTTCATTCGCCAGGGGCATGATCGTGTGGTTGTAGACTTGGGCGATCGCATTGCCATGACCGCCTAATCGCTGACAACTTTTGCGATCGGCTTCAATAATCCGCTGATAAACTTGGGTATCATAACGCTCTAACCAAGCCATTAAAGTCGGGCCAATATTGAAGCTCAGATACTCGAAATTATTGATAATCCCAATGATCTCGCCCTGGTCATTCAGAACTCTAGCAAAAGCATTGGGACGATAGCATTCATGATAGATACGCTCGTTCCAATTGTGGCAAGGGGCAGCACTCGGTTGACGTTCAATCTCATTCAGATAAGGATTTTCGCGCGGCGGTTGATAGAAGTGACCATGAATTGTGACACAAACTCCAAGATTAACTTGATCCCCTAATTCTTGACCTTGATCCCCTTCTTTTTTCGGCAAAGAAACTTCAGGGATCGGTTGTATATTGGGGAAGACGGTTCCCTCTGTTAGGAATTGAGAAATAGACACCACAGTTGACAAGACCTCCAACAGGACATGAAGCAATATAAGCGTTAATTAAAAACTTATTAATGGCTCAGTTGTTTATAAATCGTAATGTCGATCGAAATATTTACTTTTGTATCATCGTTTTCGCAAGCGAATATCAAAATGAGCCATTTATAGTGTATCTCAGAGAGCCAAACTTCAGGATGAATAAATATAAAGATATTCTTAATTACCAGAATAAAACCTGTGTCAAGTGCCTGTTTGTAGAGTTCAACGCCTTTTAACTTCAAAGCATAGAGTAACCTAAAAATCTTTCTCTTTGGTATACTAATTATTACTTAGTGAAGTGATGTGAGCCAAAACTTAAAGGCAATTCAGGAGTAGACACAAACGTTCTGATTCCTATTCCCTATTCCCTATTCCCTATTCCCTATTCCCTATTCCCTATTCCCTAATTTCCTAATTCCCCATGCTCCAATTTACTCCTACTACCTTTCGGTCAAGATTCCCTTGGTTTAGCTGCGGTTTATTACTGCTCTGGATTATTGCTTTAGGATTGCGGTTTTGGGGATTAAATCGGTTTAACACTCTGGTTTTTGATGAGGTCTATTTTGCCAAATTTGCCCAGAATTATTTAGATAAAACCCAGTTGTTTGATGCCCATCCTCCCCTAGGGAAGTATCTGATTGCCGTGGGGATGGGACTAGCCGATCGCTTGTCTTTAGGGGATTCATCCGTTACCAACGATTTAACCGGTTCTCTACGCTCCCCATTGAGTTACCGCTGGTTCAATGCGTTTACCGGATCGTTGATTCCTTTGGTGGTTGCGTGGCTCAGTTATCAGTTAACTCAGCGCAAAAGTTATGCCTTTCTATCGGCTGGATTAATGACGATAGAAGGCTTGTTTTTAGTCGAATCTCGCTATGCTTTGATCAACATTTATTTAGTGCTGTTTGGATTGCTGGGACAGGGTTTCGGATTATGGGGATTACAAACCACTCCTCGATGGCGCACGCTAGGACTGATTTTATCGGGGATAAGTTTTGGGTTGTCTGCTGCGGTGAAGTGGAATGGATTGGGGTTTTGGCTCGGATTTTGGGGAGTAATTTTAGTTATTAAGCTGTGGGAGAAGTGGGAAAATAGGGAGGGCGCGATCGCTAATTTGTCCTGGTACGATAGGGCAACAAAGTTAAGACTCTGGACCATTCCCCTTTATGGGCTAATTGTACCCTATGTCACCTATGCCCTAGTTTGGATTCCCCATCTTAACCTGAATCCCGACTATAGCTTCTGGCAGATGCAAGGGGAAATTATCGGCTATCATAACCGCATTGGTGGCGGTGAAGAAGTTCACCCGTATTGCTCGTCTTGGTTGAGTTGGCCGTTTTTAATTCGTCCTGTTGCCTATTATTATCAAGCAGTTAATGATGGGCAAGTAATTTTTGATGTTCATGCCTTCGGAAATCCATTGTTGTGGTGGAGTTCAACTGTAGCGATCGCCCTCTTATCTTTGTGTTTTTTACAACGCTATTCATCCCCAACCCTCTTCAATCTCTCCCTCTATCTAGGCATCAACTATATCACCAACTGGCTCCCCTGGAGCATCGTCAGTCGATGCTTATTTCTCTATCATTACATGGGTGCTCTCATCTTTGCCATTTTAGCCCTCAGTGTTATTCTCGAGCGATGGCTGTATCATTCTCGGCGAAAATTTCGGATTTTAGCGATCGGTATTTTAGGGGTGATGGCGATCGCCTTTCTCTTTTGGCTCCCTATCTATCTTGGTCTACCGCTCTCTCCCCAAGGCTTTCGTCTACGCATGTGGTTCAACACTTGGATTTAGGATTAAGGATGAATCCTCTTGAGTTTCTCAATGAACACTCATCAATTACATTATTATAGTATTCCCCCATGAATCCTTCTCAAACCCTAACGGTAAAACGGAATAACCAAACCTTCACGGTAGAAATCTCCATTCATCCCCCAAGTGATTATGTGCAGGAACATCTTCAGGAATTACTACCCAACTGGCAAAATGATTCCGTCTCGGTAATTATTTTCCTGCAACAAACACAGATGCCTTTAACTGAAATCTCTCCAGAAGTTGAAGCCGAAAAAAACATCCTCTTGGACAATTTTATCCGATGGTCGGACTTAGTCGCTAACTGGTTATGCGATCGCGATTATCCCACCGATGCATTCGATCCGCGCACCGGATATCCCCGCAGATGCTCCCCTGGAACCCTTTCCCACAAAGATGTACCTGCGGTTCATGCGGCATTGGGATATCCCATTGAGAAAAATGGAGACTGTGCCACCATTGTTCACCCCTTTTGGGGAACCGCAGTCTATCCCAGTGTGATGATCTCTGCTGCTCCCGTACCAGAAATCCTCACCGCTCTCCACTTTACCCTCCTCGATCGTTGTTAACGGATTTTTCGGTACCAACGGGCAATTCGATGCAGATCCATTCCCAAAAAATTAGCCATCAATACCCCTTGATTGATTGCAGTAGTGCGCCAGATGCCTAATCTTTGCCAACGTCGAGCAGAGGTAACGACGGGGAGGGGTGCGATCGCAATTTTTCCCAACGGTTTCAACGATTGAATTAAGTGCCAATCTTCTAAAATCGGTAACTCTGGGAATCCACCCACCTGCTCAAACCTAGCACGGGATAAAAAAATCGCTTGATCTCCGTAAGGAAGTTGGCAAAGGTGCGATCGCCACTTCACCCCCCATTCCACCATGCGATAACCCCAGTTTTCTGAACCTATCCGCAACTCAAACGCCCCTGCAACTACCCTCGGTTGCAGCAAAATATCCCGTACCCATTGGTCATACTCCCTAGGCAACTGAGTATCTCCATGTAAAAATAATAAATACTCTCCCCTAGCGTTTCTCGCCCCCTCATTCATCTGATGTCCTCGTCCCGGAGTCGTTTGAATCACTTTAATTCCTTCCTGTTTTAAGGATTCTACCGTCCCATCTGTAGATCCTCCATCCACCACAATAATCTCCACCTCTTTTCCTTGCTGAACCCTAGCCACAGTAGACAAAATTTGATCCACTTCATTCAGAACTGGAATAATCACTGAAATCATACTCACGTTCATTAATTCTCTGGAGACATGGTAAACACATAGGACAGTAAAAACCCAATCACTGCTGCGAGGAAAAAAGTTTTATCTCAACATTCAACACTTCTGGAGATTCATAAGATACCTTCTTGTGCTACATATAGTATTTTGAATTGATTTCTAAATCGTCCAGCTTTTGCCCTCTCCTCTTGCATTTCCCAAGGGAGAAGGGGGATGAGGGGCATAAAATGGTATCTATAGACATGATGTTATCCGATCGCCACCTTCACCTATGGCAGGCTGACTTAAATCAGTTTATGCCGCAGTTAACACAATTTACATCTGTTCTGTCTCCGGATGAAGTGGAGCGATCGCAGCGCTTCCATTTTGACGAGCATCGACAGTATTTTATCCTGGCGCGGGGTATTCTCCGCTATTTGTTGGCACAGTATTTAAACTGTCATCCTTCAGAAGTTGAATTTACCTATTCTCAGCGGGGAAAACCGGCCTTAGCCCTACCAAAATCTGACTTAAAGTTCAATATCTCTCACTCCAAAAACCATGCCCTGTATGGATTTTCCCTTAATTCATCTATTGGCGTAGATATCGAAGCCATTCGCCCTCTGAAAGACTTAGACTCCTTAGCCAAGCGCTTCTTTTTACCTTCAGAATATCGACATATTCAAAACACGCCCATTTCTGAGCAGCCCTATACTTTTTTTCGCTATTGGACGTACAAAGAAGCCTATTTAAAAGCCATTGGCGAAGGATTAGCGGGACTCGAACAAGCCAAAATTGAATTAACAGACACTGGGGCAAAAGTTAGCGATCGCGCCTGGTCATTATATTCGCTAACCACTCCCCCTGGTACCCTAGCGGCGGTGTCTGTTGAGGGAGACAACTGGCAGGTTGACCAAAAACAGGTGATTCTAGATCGATTAAAAATTAAAACTTAAAAACTCGATAGGGCGATCGAAAATTATTGTTCCTCTGTCACTCTCCGAAAAAGAGGAGTCTAACCCTTATTTTTTCGTTTCTCCTTCACGAATATAAAAGCGATCGCTCGCTCTAATGATGCACATTCATTGGCATCTCGGAAAGTGACATAAGAGCAATTATTAATCTACCAATGGTCCATAGGGAAGTGGAGAATAGCTTGGATCGCTAGTGGCTTCAAACCAGTAGTGCATATGACCTTCAATAAACTCGGTGCGGGAGATAAAACCATTGCTATCAACGTCGATGCTGTCGAAAGCGCGATCGGCAGTGTCGGTGTTTTCTCCCCCAGAGTATACGGCCAAATACCTTCGATATTCTTCACGAGATATCTCTCCAGAGCCATCTGTATCGACGAAATCAAAGAACACTTCGTTTTTTCGCCTGCCTGCTTCACGGGAGGATTGCATCAATGAGACTGCTTTCGCCGCATTAGTGAGGAATTCTTCGTAACCAATCTGAGTTTGAGGATCGACTGGATTTCCTCCAGCAACGAAATTGTCAAATAGGGAGCGAAATACCGCAAGAATTTCTTCGTCTTTCGACCGATCGCTTTGATTTTGTATCAACCGATTCGCAATCTCCTCATATTCAGAGCGCGATAAAAAGCCATTTTGGTTAGTATCCATAACCTTGAAGTAGGTCTTCATTTTGGTAACCCAAAAAGTAGATGACAAAAACTCTTCTGGAGACATTTTTACTGATTCCACAATCAACTTTGGGGCAGTATAGCATTTCTCACTGTTTCTTCAAATTAACCAATCTCTAAATAGCCGACTAAAAGGGAAGTTTTATTACAGAACTTATTTATGTATTGCAAAATGCTGTATTTCCGTATTCCTTATTCCTTCACAGAGGCTGCGATCGCCGTCACTCTTCTATAGAGACACACTTCACACTGTCCTTGTCAATCTCTTGAAACAATACGATACATAACGTCGTCATTTGGGCGCGTTGTCAACCCTGTCGGATAAAGGAGGTTCAATCCATGATCCAAGGACAAGTTGTACTGATCACTGGAGCATCACGGGGCATTGGGCGAGCGATCGCTCTAGAACTTGCTGCCCAAGGAGTCAAACGTTTACTCCTCGTTGCCCGAGATTCTCAGCGCTTGCAACAAATGGTTGAAACACTCCAACAAGAGTATCCTGAAGTTGAATCAGTTGCTCTAGCTGTTGATATGACTAATGGTCAAGCCTTAGATGGGGCGATCGCCAGAGCTTGGCGCGACTATGGCTCCATTGACCTTCTGATCAATAATGCTGGAGTTGCCCACCAAGGGGACTTTCTGGCCACCAACCCCCGTAAAATCGAAGAAGAAATCAACGTCAATCTCCTGGGAACCTTCCGCATTACCCGCTTAATCGCCAAACGCATGGTTACCCGTTCCCAGGGGACAATTGTCAACGTCTCCAGCCTCATGGGTAAAGTCGCTGCTCCCAGCTACGCCACTTACTCCGCCACCAAATTTGCCCTTGTTGGCTTTACCCAAGCCCTCCGCCAAGAACTCGCCCCCAAAGGCGTACGCGTTGTCGCCTTGCTGCCGTCGCTCACCGACACCGACATGGTGCGGAATACGGATAAATTTCGTTGGGTAGCCACGGATAGCGCCGAAATGGTTGCCAAATCCCTAGTTGCGGGATTGCGCGATCGCGACGAGGAAATTGTCGTCGGATGGCAAGGAAAAGTCGCCTCCCTGATGGGGCGCTTCTTCCCACAAGTGATGCAGAAGGTTGTTGCCTTAGCAGCCCCAGATCGCAGAGTCTTACCGTTGCGATCTCCTTCTGAGAGCGATCGAGCTGCTTAATGATTACAGCAGTTTCCTGCATGATAGAGTAAGAGTACCAAAGTAGGGGCTTGCATATTTTTCGCCCCTACTGCTTGTTGCTTTGGCGATCGCTTCCTCAGGTTGATTAAAGATTATCTGGATCTAACCCCATAGCCCGCAACCGTTCAGCAAGACGTTGCGATCGCTGCCGTTCAGCCTCTGCCCGTTGGGACTCAGCCTCTGCCCGTTGGGATTCAGCCTCTGCCCGTTGGGATTCAGCCTCTGCCCGTTGGGATTCAGCCTCTGCCC
>NZ_CEZBFX010000052.1:31354-31687 GCF_982964205.1 Roseofilum sp.
GTTGACGTTCAGCCTCAACCACTTGTTCAGCTTCCTCAAGGCGTTGTTGGGCTGTTTCAGCCTCTTGTTGAGCTACTTCTTCGGGTAACAATACCAAATTGCCTTCAGTATCGTAAAAGCGCAGCCAAACCGCTTCCTCTCGGTCAATTGTTCCCGACCAAGTTCCCAGCCAAAAGTCCAAACTTTCACACCATAGCCAACCTCGCTCATTGGCAACCAAAGACTGATACCCCTTGGAAATGTCTAAATGCCATCCTTGTAATGACTTGGGCTTAAAGGGGTCATAGACAAAATAATCTGGAGTGCGGAAAATCCGTCCATAGATATCTTTTT
>NZ_CEZBFX010000053.1:0-5841 GCF_982964205.1 Roseofilum sp.
TCCCCAAAACCTATCCATTCGTCAACACACCATGGAGGAAGATATCTGCCATCCCTTCAGCCATTTCGCGCATGGACTGGGGAGATGCGTCGGGTTCAATAATCGTTGTATCGCTAAATCCGGCAATCACAAACATGCCCAAAAAGACCTGAGCAACAATTTTAGGATTCATCTGGCGATAAACCCCCCGATCCATTGCCGTTTGAAAAAATGCTTCTGCCACATCCGTCATTTTATCGATTACATCAGCTTGAATGCGATCGCGCAATTCGGGATGAAACTGAGCCTCCATAAAACAGATTCTCATGCGATCGGCATTGCGATGCAAACTCATCATTCGCCGTCGCATTACTTGGGCAATATCCCGATAACTGCCCATTTCGCTTAACTCCGTGAGCAAATCCGTTAAAATATCAATCCAGCCTTGAGTCGCAATTTCCAACAAAATTGCCTTCTTATTACTAAAATGCCGAAATAAAGTTCCTTCCGCCACCCCCGCCGCTTGAGCTAGATCCCGTGTTGTTGTGCCATCATATCCTTTGCGAGCAAATAGATGTTGTGCCGCTGCCAGAATACGAGTTCGGGTTTGGGCTTCCGGTTTAGGGGTCGAAGTTGCTATAGTCATCTTCTTAAAGTCAGGTTAATATAACTCTCTTATCCTGTTGTATGGTGATTCAGGATCGCTTAGAGCAATTAATCCGTAAAACTTCACACAACCTTACAAAACTTCTCTAAGATCGTTGAAATCCGTTAAGAGTCCTCCAAAATCCATTCTGAAGAGCGATCGCCCAAATCCAGGATCAACGTCAAGGCCTTACCCAAACGGGGACGATCGCTAGTCTGTTCAATATAAGACCGCAATTGCTCCGTAGCTCCCCAGTCTTGAAGATACAAAGCAATACGGCTCAGATGGTCGAGATATTCATCCGCAGACCAAGGGAACGACGCTTGCTCCAAATATTTCCACATAATTTGTACCAAGATTTTCCCCTGGCTTCTACGGATTTGCATATCGTAAGAGCGTCCCCACTTGTTCCGTAACAATTGATGTAATTCTTCTCCGGTCATTTTTCTGCTCCCGATCCTCAAAGGACAAATTCTTCAAAACTCACCGCAAACGGGTGTTAAAAAATGTAATAATGCTCTCATACAAAGTGTAAACTGAGGATTGGCCAAAATTTAAGCGGTCATCTTTAGAGTAGGGGCACTACCTCCTACAAACACTAAAGAGAAAGTGAATCAATTAACAAAACAACTGATGACTCAAGCTTCTGGATCGGCGGATGTCCCCAATATGGGACGACGGCAATTTATGAACCTCTTAACCTTTGGTTCCGCAACCGGAGTCGCTCTAGGCGCTCTTTATCCGGTTGTCAACTATTTTATTCCTCCTTCTAGTGGTGGTGCTGGCGGCGGGACAACCGCTAAGGACGCGGCTGGTAATGATGTGGTAGCTAGCGAATATTTAGCCAGTCATCCCGCAGGCGATCGCTCCCTCGTCCAAGGACTCAAAGGAGACCCCACCTATTTAGTCGTTCAACAAGATAAAACCTTAGCCAGCTACGGACTCAACGCAGTATGTACCCATTTGGGTTGCGTTGTGCCTTGGAATGCAAGTGAAAACAAGTTTATCTGTCCTTGCCATGGTTCCCAGTATAATGCGGAAGGTAAAGTGGTTCGCGGCCCCGCACCCTTATCCTTAGCTTTAGCCCATGCCGATATCACTGACGATAAAGTGGTTCTCAGCAACTGGGAAGAAACAGACTTCCGCACCAATGAAGACCCCTGGTGGACATAACTCCCCTCTTCCATTTCCATAAGCGCTGAATTTATAAAGTTTACATCCTGTTCATAACTGATGAAATACTGTTCTGTCTTAACAACCTGGCGCAGGTTGGTGTTAGTAGCGATCGCCGCAATCTCTATCTTTGCCGCCTCCGATCTCATTAACCCCCAACCCGCAGCAGCCTACCCCTTTTGGGCCCAAGAAACCGCTCCTATCACTCCCCGTGAAGCCACCGGTCGCATTGTTTGCGCCAACTGCCACCTAGGAGCCAAACCCACCGAAGTCGAAGTTCCCCACTCCGTCCTCCCTGACACCGTATTCAAAGCTGTCGTTAACATCCCCTACGACACTAGCGTACAACAAGTGTTAGGTGATGGCAGCCCTGGCGGTCTCAATGTCGGTGCCGTCTTAATGCTGCCTGAAGGATTTAAAATTGCCCCTGAAGATCGGCTCTCTGAAGAACTCAAAGAAGAGACCGAAGGCATTTATTATCAAACCTACACCGCAGACCAAGAAAACGTCATTCTGGTTGGCCCTCTTCCCGGTGATGACCATCAAGAAATTGTCTTCCCTGTTCTCTCTCCCGATCCCAAAGCCGATAAATCCATCAACTATGGTAAATATGCCATTCATGTCGGTGGAAACCGAGGTCGCGGTCAAGTCTATCCCGCTGGAGACAATACCAACAATACGGTTTCTTCCACTTCCGTCGCTGGAACGATCTCTAGCATTAGCGAACTTGAATATGGCGGCTATGAAGTTACCATTCAACCGGCTGATGCAGATGCTGTCGTAACCAATATTCCTGCTGGCCCTGAATTAATCGTTTCTGAAGGAGACGAAGTAGCGGCCGGACAAGCTTTAACCAATAATCCCAATGTGGGTGGTTTTGGTCAAATTGATACGGAAATCGTTCTCCAAGATGCTACTCGTATTCAAGGCATGATTGCTTTCTTAGTGCTGATTATGATTACTCAAATCTTCCTCGTTCTGAAGAAGAAACAATTCGAGAAAGTCCAAGCAGCCGAAATGAATTTCTAAATCCTAAATCTTGGGATGATTGGGCAAGACAGAAACCGGGTTTCTTGAAGAAATCCGGTTTCTTATAACAATGGGGAATGGGGAATGGGGAATGGGTAATAGAAAATATCTTAACGCTCCCTTTCTCTGCTATGGCAATGGAGTAATCCTATTCCCTAGCGCGTAGCGCTAGACAGCACTTTGTGCTGTTATGGAGTACAGTATTGAACCCCCAAAGCCATGTACCACAATCCTATTCCCTATTCCCCATTCCCTATTCCCTATTCCCTAGCACGCAGCACTATATGACATGGGATAGACAAAACTCGATCGCCTCCTCAATATCCTCAGTTTGTTGGGGATAGGTCATTTTCGGTCGAGCGATTGTAATTAATGGAATTCCCAAACGATCGCACAGTTGACGCTTGATGGCTTCTCCTCCTGCATCTCCTGATGCTTTGGTTACCACCAGGGAAATTTGCCAATGTTGCCACAGGGCTAACTCTAGAGCTTCAGGAATTGGAGGACGGATGGCAATCAGGCGATCGCTCGTAAATCCCGCTTCCTGAGCCATCTGAATTGACTTAGCAGAAGGAAGTACTCGCGCAAACAATGTTGCCTGGTGTTGCCAAGGTTGAAATAAGGGTAAGCGTTGATATCCAACAGTTAAGAACACGTGTTGATCGGTCAAATATTTCCCACTCACCAGGGTGGCAAAACTGTCTAAGGTCAGGATATGACTGGAGCTAGAATGATTAGTTACAGGGGGTCGCTCATAACGCAAATAGGGGATTTGAGAGCATTCTGAAAAGGCGATCGCCAGTTGGGAAATTTTCACCGCCCAAGGATGACTCGTATCTAAAATAACACTTACATTATGAGATCGAGTGAATTCACTTAAACTCGATCCCTTTAACTTCCCTACCCATACCGTTAACCCAGGGTAAGTTGCATAAAGGGATCTTGCTGGCTCAGTCGTTACCGTTACTACACACTCCACACCTCGCTTCACCAACCCTTGAGCCAACTGGCGACTTTCTGAAGTCCCCCCAATCAACCAAACTGTAGTCATTGTTAGGGCGATCGCCTCACGGATACTTGACAACATAGAGATGGAACAACTCACCCTCCCTTTTTTTAACCACCTTTGCTCCCACTGCACGGATCGCTTTTTCCCAATCCTGTAAAGGCTCTAGAGCCACTTCTGCCCCCAAATAGGTCTCTAGAATGGCCCAATTTTCCGCCAATTCCACCTCTGGGTTTAGGACATCAAACACGAGCATTCCCCCAGATTTCAGCACCGGCTTCACAGCGCCCATAACCTGTGTCCAATAGTCTACAGAAAAATAACAACTCCATCCCGTGGCGATCGCCAAATCAAACTGTCCTGGCTCGTAATCTAACTGGTGAGCCGGCCCCAACTTTACTCCCTTAAACAACTTGGAATTTAACTGAGGGCCGCGAGAATTTAGGGCTTCGGAAGCCTCCTTACTAATCTCCTGACCGTAAAAAAAGGCATCCCATTCTCGCCAAGGATAAATCAGAAAACTCACCCCACAGCCAATATCCAGGCACTTTTGCCCCTTTTTCGGCTTACACACCTGCCAAAACTCAGACGTAATCTTCGGGGTTAACTCCCCACTCATCCATTGCCGAAAAATCGGCATCTCTTCCACTTCTGGCGGAACTTCAAAAGCATCTCCTCGGTATTGGCGGTTAAACCGAAGTGCCACCGCCGCTAGTTGCTCCTCCAGAGCCTCTGTAGAGAAATTTTGTAATCCAAAACCTGAAGCATTACTTAAGCGTGTCATATCTAGGGAATGAAGGAATAGGAAACAGGAAACCGGGAATGGGGAGTTGGGCGATCGCCAATTACCAATTACCCATTACCCATAATTATTAACGATTAATGGTTCATTATTTCAGAGCCTTTCTAAAATTACGGCGATAGGAACCATTAAACACCAGCACCGGCCAACCCAAGGAGAGGAGAACCTTATTCATCAATCCTGGTGTAAAATTTGTCCGAGAATAGCCTTTCCAAAACTTCCAAACTCCGATCGCATAGCCGATGAGTCCCAAAACAATCAATAGCTTCATCTGGTTATCGCTCCTAATTCAGTACATTCAGTCAGTATCCATTTAGGATCGTGAGAGTATGCTACAGTTTTAGCAAAATTGTAATAAGTGTTGATCGTCACTACTATTAAGTTTAGTGAATTCATCCATGACTTGGTTTTGGTTCTGTGTTCCTCACAGCAGACTCTATTCCCTATTCCCTATTCCCTATTCCCTAAACCAGAGGAGCGTCTTATGAGAGCAGTGCTGATGGCAGGGGGTTCAGGAACCCGGCTAAGACCCTTAACCTGCGAGCTTCCAAAGCCAATGGTTCCGGTCCTTAACCGACCGATCGCCGAGCATATTGTCCGCTTACTCAAACACCATCACATTCGCGAAGTAATTACGACACTCTATTACTTACCTGATGTGATGCGCAGTCACTTCCAAGATGGGCGGGAGTTTGGTATCCAAATGACCTATGCAGTTGAGGAAGAGCAACCCCTAGGAACCGCTGGGTGTGTCAAGAATGTATCTGAGTTGCTGGGGTCAACCTTCCTAGTCATCAGTGGCGATTGTATCACGGACTTCGATTTAAGTGCGGCGATCGCCTTTCACACTCAAAAAAAGTCGATTGCCACTCTAGTCTTAACCCGTGTTCCCAATCCCCTAGAATTTGGCGTAGTGATTACTGGGCCTGATGGTCGAATTCAACGCTTTCTAGAAAAACCCTCAAGTAGTGAAGTTTTTTCAGATACCGTAAATACGGGAATTTATATCCTAGAACCGGAAGTCCTAAACTATTTATCCCCCAAAGAAGAAGCAGATTTTTCTAAAGATCTATTTCCCTTTCTACTCGCCCAAAGAAAACCTCTTTATGGCTATATTGCTGAGGGGTATTGGTGTGATGTTGGCCATCTGGATGCCTATCGGGAAAGCCAATATAGCGCTTTAGCTCAACGAGTGAACTTAGAAGT
>NZ_CEZBFX010000053.1:5941-31385 GCF_982964205.1 Roseofilum sp.
GAAGAAGCACGGGTTTCTCCTCAAGTACGGGTTTGGCCGAATAAAAGAATTGAAGCCGGAGCGATCTTAAATCTGAATTTGATTTGGGGTAATGTCGGCCATCGTAACCTGTTTGGACAGCGGGGAGTATCGGGTTTAGCCAATATTGACATTACGCCAGAATTAGCGGTCAAACTCGGAGCTGCCTATGGTTCAACCTTGTCCCCAGGGTCTGAAGTCACAGTATCTCGCGATCAGCGCAGTATTTCCCGCATGGTGACCCGCTCTTTGGTGGCAGGATTGATGTCAGTGGGCGTAGACGTGCAAAACCTGGAAAATAAGGCGATTCCCATTGTTCGCACTGTGATTCCCACCCTAGGAGTAGAAGGGGGAATTCATGTGCGTTTGCACCCAGAGCGGGGGAGTTCCATCCTGATTGAATTCCTCAATCATAAGGGTATCAATATTTCTAAATCCAAGGAAAAGAAAATTGAAGGCTGTTTCTTTAAAGAGGATATGCGGCGATCGCTCCTTTATGAAGTTGGCAATGTCACTTATACCTCAGAGACATTGCAAATTTATATGGAAGCCTTTGAGAAGCACCTCAATTTAGAGGCGATCGAAACCGTTTCCTCCAAAGTGGTGATTGACTACGTTTTTGCCGTCAGTGGCGCAGTTTTACCCCAACTGCTGGCTAAATTTGGCTGTGATGCGGTGGTTCTCAATGCCAGCTTAAACCCCAAACCCCTCTCCCTGGACGACCAAGAAGGGTTACTCAATCAATTAGGCCGAGTTGTGGGTGCCCTGGAAGCGACCATGGGGGTACAAGTATCCTCAAATGGGGAAAAGTTTGTCTTAATTGATGAAACGGGAACAGCGATCCGAGGGGAAATACTCACCGCTTTGATGATGCAAATGATCTTAACGGCTCATCCCAGGGGAACGGTAGTCGTTCCGATCCATGCTTCGAGTGCCGTGGAAGAAATTGCCCGTCGTCATGAAGGGCGAGTGATTCGCACCAAGTCAAATCCAGCCGCTTTAATGGAAGCGTGTCATGCCAATCCTAATGTGGTGTTAGGGGGAAGTGGGGATATGGGCTTTATTTTTCCCCAACTCCATCCCGGTTTTGATGCCATGTTTGCGACAGCCAAGTTGATGGAGATGTTGAAATTACAGGATATTTCTTTGGGCACGATGCGCTCGAAACTCCCCACCATTGCCCATCAGATGACAACTCTTCGCTGTCCTTGGACGGCGAAGGGGGCAGTAATGCGCTATTTGGTAGAAACCCATTCTTCAGAGCAGTTGCAATTGGTGGATGGCGTAAAAATCATCTCCGCCGATGGTCACCATTGGGTACTTATCTTGCCAGATGCGGGGGAAGCAATGATTGATATTGTGGCTGATGGTTGCGATCCAGAGATTGTGGAGAGCTTACTGAAAGATTATGGCGATCGCGTCCACAGTTTTATTGAAGCTCATCAAAGATTTGATGACTAGGGAATAGGGAATAGGGAATAGGGCATAGGGAATAGGGAATAGGTTGTAGTACGACCTTGTTTTGTGTTCTTGCCGTAAACTTGGAGAAAGCTTCCATTTCTGCACTCCTCCACACCCCCATTCCCCCACGGAGAGTACAAAGAGCCATCAATACTCAATACTCACCTGGCCGAGTTACTTTAATAACCGATAACGCTCTAGTAAAGTTTCTAGAGTTGTCGGGAGAATGTCCTTTAAATCTTGTGCTGATTGAAAGGATAGACGGTTTTGGGGAGACACATCAAAGGGAAATTGCCCCGGAAACTCCGATCTCTCCATTTGCGCGAGTAAGATTTGTTCGGGTCGTTTAATTTGTAGAGCATATCCCATTTCCACACAGACATAGGGACTGGGGATTAGATGGGTTACCTCTTCGGTGTCTACTTGAGTCACTGGAGTCCCATCAGCAATGAAGAGCAAGCTTTTACGAATGCGACGCATCAAGGGATTATTGAGACGAATGGGGGCTTGATTGGGACGATGGGAAGATTCTAGCGTTAGAGTTAGACGCGATCGCCGATTTAAATCAGCGATCGTCTCTTCTAATGCTTCCTTGAGGATCTGACTCGACTCTCCCTCTTCCTGCTGATAGCAGAAGAAGAGCATCGGATCGAGATGAGCCATTACTTCCTGTTTGGTAAAGTAAATTTCATGACTGGTTAAGTCAATATTGGAGATGGCATAGCCTCCACTGCCTTCAATATAAAACTCAATGGTTTCCCCTTGTAAATATCGCTGAAACCAAATGGATTTCTTGATTTCTTCGCTATCTTCGAGAAAATCAGCCCGCAGAGCAGACTTGAGCAAACTTTGCTTGCTCAACCGCATGTCTGGAGGTCGTTTTTCTAATTCTGGAATCGGTTCGTATTCTTGGAGATACCAAGCCTTAAGCGCAATAATGGCCATAAGCTTTCAAAAGGGATAATTCTACCTATCGATTGTAGCGGATCGAGGAATTCCCTTGCTTATTTTTTTTGATTGGATTACTTTTAAAAGCACAATTACACCCGAATAGTTCCCTGAAACCTTCCTTGCTTAGATTAAGTCTATCTGGAGGAGAATGGGTTAACTTAAAACGAACTTAACTCCACTTTTTAACTCCCAGTTTTCTCACTTTAAGGAAAGACCAGCCACCGATTGGGTGCAGCTTGTACTTGGAGAGACAGATGATAGTGAAACAGTGTTTTACCTCTCAAACTAATAGAAATAGACTGTTTGATCTGCTGAATGAAGCTTTATTTTAGCTCCATATTTTTAATATATAGGATCGCCGAATCTCAATCAAGAAATTGAGATTAAACTTAACAATCAATGAGTTTACTCCTCTCATTTTGGCAAGTTAATGGGTAAATCTACTTTGATCGATTATCCAATTATAGTGATTCTCTTTTCTGTGGAATACCGTTCTACAATTCCCTGACTAGATAGCAATCTTTCTCAATGTTATGCTTATACGAGAGCCGGTATCAGGCTCTTTGAGGATTCCATGAAGCCAGTCGGCTTGAACCTCATTAGACATATAAAGCAAATCACCACTGTCTAGGCGATAACTGTGTTGAATTGTTCGATTTTTCTTAAGTTTGTATGTAATGGTTCGACTCGCTCCCAGTGATAGAATGGCCACCCCAGTGCCTGGAGCTAGTTCCTGGGCAGTATCAGAGTGAAAACCCATGGAGGCATTACCATCTGGGTAGAAATTGAGCAAACCGTTATTGGGAGTAAATCCAAGTACATCCGAAATCGCCGCACACACAGGCTCTAGTTCGGGATGCATTTGAGTTTCTGGATAGGTCATCTGTGAATAGTTGTAGGACACTCCAAAGCTGGCTGTTTTCCGAGTCTTCATACTCTCATCCCACACTACCGTGTCACGAAGTTTTGAGAATAGGTCTTCATGATTGAGCCAGAACATTCTTCGCAACTCTAGGTTAGGTGAACCGATCTTCATATCTTGAGTCGTGTAGGTTGGGTTGAGGAGTGTTTCAGCAATCGCCAATATGAATAGGTTCGCTTGCGGTAAATTCAACACCAGTGAGACATGGTTAGGTTTCACTATTATTCAACCCAACCTACCCTCATTAAGCGTGCCAGTCTAACCCCAGGAGTCTAGATCTAAGGCTTTCGAGCCACCTTGTTGCAGTTGGATCAGTACTTGACCAAGTTGAGACCAAACTAAGCCACTAACGAACAGGGTAACGGGGAGAGAGATTAAGTAGGCGATCGCCGTGGGAAAGCCAAATACTGCCAACCCCGAAGACAAAAATACACAAGCACCGGCAAAAATTCCCGTAAATGGAAACAACAGTTTTGGTCCCTGTAGCTGGGTGATATCATACTTAGAAGATTGGGATGACCAGAGTTTTGCTGATTCAGTCAACGTCGCATAAAATGCAGTTCCTGACGTTAAGCTAACCAGTAAACCAATAATTAATAAAGCGTAAGGGGGTTGTGCAGTATAGTACACGAATGCTACTCCTGGGTGGAATTGAGATAAAAGGTGTTCCTAGGGAGTATACAGCGCTTCGCGCTCTCTGTGGCGGAATGGGGGGATAGGGGGTTTAATCAATGAAACAGCCCTGCTTTTTAAGCAGGGGGTTTTCAAAGTGATTTATTGGGTGAAGGCTGCTACAGAAGGGAGCAGTAAAGCGGCTCGCTCTCTGGAAAAATCAGCTAGTGCCCCCCAAGCGGCATCGAGCAAGCGATTGGGCTGGATATCATCCTCAATTAAATGCCACAGTCGTTGCACTTCCTCGGTGTGTAGGCGGTCATTTTCCGTCAGGGCTAAGACAATTTGATGGCGTAAATATTGCCCCTCTTCTGAAAGGAGGTATTGTAAACCCAACTGAGCGGTAGGCATTAAATCAAAGCCACTATCGGAGCGGGCGATCGCAATCATATTCTCTAGGCGATCCCACCGGAACTTGCCGTCTTTAATCAATACCTCTAACAAGCGTCGTCTTAAACTGGGGGTTTCACCAGTTAGTAACCGTTGAGCCACATAGGGATAAGCAATTTCCACAATTCTAAAATCGGGATTAATGCTCAGGGCTAATCCTTCCTGAGTTACTAGCGATCGGATAATCAAGGCAAACTTAGCTGGAACTCGGAAGGGATACTCGTACATAACTTCCGAGAACTTATCCGTAATCGTCTTAAAATTAAAATCCCGAACACTTTCACCCATGATCTCCCCAAATACCGCTTCTAGGGCAGGAATAATCGGGTAAATATCTGTATCCGGAGTTAGAAAACCAAGCTTAACAAAGTCTTCGGCTAATTCCGTATAATCCTTATTAATCAGATGCACCACGGCATCCACTAATGTTTCTTTTGCCGTCTGATCTAACTGATCCATCATGCCAAAATCAATATAGCCCATTTGTGCCCCAATGCCTGAGGGGCCGGATAGGGCAAATAGATTCCCTGGATGGGGATCAGCATGGAAGAAACCAAACTCTAGCAATTGTTGCAGGCCTGTGGTTACCCCAATACGAATAATTTTATCGGCATCTAAACCGGCTTCTTGAATTGCCTCAGTATTGGTGAGTTTATAGCCATTAATCCACTCTAGGGTGAGGACTTTCTTGGCGCAATAATCCCAATAAATTTGCGGAACTCTAACTTGGGGATCGTAGCGAAAGTTTTCCGCAAACTTTTCGGCATTTTTCCCTTCATTAATATAGTCAATTTCTTCAAAGATTTTTATGCCAAATTCTTCCACAATTAGAGTCAGGTCATGACCTAAATTAAGAGGAAGAATGGGCGAAATCCAACGGGCTGCCCATCGCATCAGGTATAAATCGAGGGTGAGAATGGGGACTAGATTGGGTCGTTGAACTTTAATGGCGACTTCTTCTCCACTATGAAGCCGTCCTCGGTAGACTTGGCCTAAACTGGCCGCAGCAACGGGATGGGAAGAAATATCCAGGTACATTTGGGAGATCGAATCGCCCAGTTCTCTCTCGATGATGTCGAAGGCGGTTTGATTGGGAAAGGGAGGCAGGCGATCTTGAAGTTTGGTTAACTCTTCGAGAAAGTCTTTACGAATCAGATCTGGACGGGTAGAGAGCGCTTGACCGACTTTGATATAGGTTGGCCCTAGGTGAGTGAGTAATTCCCTCAACTCGGTGGCGCGTTTGGGCCGATTTTGCTCGACTTGGTTCCTGAATTGGTCCCACTTCAGGGAGAAGATAAATCCTAAAAAAGCCCCGACTAAAGTCACGATTCGATAGAGACTTTGCCAGGGACGAAATTTATAGTAGCTGGCGATCGCCTGGGGGTCGTATCTCCTGAGCTGCTCAAGTGGATGTTGCTTCACGCTAACTGATGCCTCTTGATAATCACAATTTTGACTATTCAACGTTTAGATTTCTATCTGCTATCGATAGATTTTATTAAATGCTGACCATCGACCTATCCGAATTTTAGGATTTTGAGCAAGTTTATTTACCCTTGTCCTAATTCTATTTTTCTAGGTTGGATCATACTTTTTATCTTTTTCTTAACTATAGTACAAAAAACTTCAAACTTTCTTATGTTTTTGTTAAGGAATGTAAAGAGGATACCAGGGGCTTCCCCATAGCCAACTGCCCCTACAAAATGTTTTTTAGGCAATCGACCACCTGTTCTTGCTGTTCTAAGGTTAATTCGGGGAACATGGGCAAGGATAAAACTTCTTGGCTCAGTTGCTCGGCGATCGCCAATTGATGGGGCTGATATCCTAAATCCTGATAAACCGGTTGCAGATGTAAAGGCAGAGGATAATAGACCGATGCGATCACTCCCTGCTCTCGTAAACGCAATTGAATGCGATTGCGATAGTCTGAATCTAGCTCTTGTCGGCCCTTAATCCGAATCGTGTATTGATTCCAAACTGACTCCCCACCCTCGATTTCTTGGGGCAGTACAATCCCTGAAACTGATGCCAATAATTCATGATAACGATAGGCAACTTCCCTACGTTGCTGATTCCATTGGGGCAGATACTTAAGCTTAATTTTTAAGATTGCTGCTTGTATTGCATCTAAACGAGAATTAACCCCGGTTACCTCATAGACATAGCCACTGCGCCGCCCATGATCGCGCAATAGACGCACCCGATCGGCGATCGCCAAATCCTGAGTAGTCAGCGCTCCGCCATCCCCGCAAGCGGCTAAATTCTTAGTTGGGTAAAAGCTAAAACAGCCGATATCCCCCCAACTACCCACGGGAGAACCAGCCCAGGTCGCGCCAGTAGCTTGGGCACAATCTTCAATGACCTTAAGCTTATGGGTTTTGGCGATCGCCATCAACCGAGTCATATTTACGGGTCGGCCAAACAAATGTACGGGAATAATGGCCTTAGTTTTCTCAGTAATGGCTGCCTCCACTTGGGACAGATCCAGATTAAACGACTCCTCCTCTACATCGACAAATACGGGAGTAGCCCCTACCATAGCGATCGTTTCTGCTGTAGCAATAAACGTAAACGGGGTCGTAATTACCTCATCTCCAGGCCCGACTCCCACCGCTCGCAAGGCTAAATACAAAGCATCCGTCCCTGAATTACAGGCCACACAGTAATTTACACCCACGGCTTGGGCCAACTGTTTTTCAAAGGACTCCACCACAGGGCCACCAATGTAGCGACCCGAAGGCAAAAGTTCCAGTACCGCTGCTTCCACCTCCGAGGCGATCGCTTGGTATTGTTGGGTTAAATCAACGGGGGGAATATTGTTCACTCGCTTACACCACAGTTTTTGACATACTCCTCTGGCTAAAGCCGAGAGGATTCTAGGATACTGGCGTAGCTGGCGAGCTGAAACCCGTCTTACGGCTACTCTCCTACTGGAAAATGCCCTCACCAGTTGGACTACTCCTTTCCTACCAGAGTTGGTTTTCTTCCTTTAGGCTTCGTAGAACTTTGAATCCCGCATTTTACCGCTGGCGATTCGTCTTGACCCAACTCAACTACTCAGCTACGCTCCCAGGTGTTGCTTGAAGTTTTACCCAAAAGACTCGCTTTTGGAACACCATACTTCAACTCGGTTAGTTTGCTTGACATGACTGTACCATTAATAGGGAATAGGGAAAACCGATTGCCAAGTTCCTAGGTAACCCAGTATCCTGCTTATGGAGTCTCTGCTTGAGCCAGGACATTTTTGATCTGGGATTGTGGATTGAACTGAGGAACTATGCCAACTTTGCGGAAATTTATTGGTGTGAGTGTGGGCGCTGCGTTCGCCGTGATAAATCCTAGCGTCAATGCTGTGGTTTTCGCTAGCGATCTGCTCTTAGAAACGAGTCAACCTGAACCATCTTTTGAACCCCAGACCTCTCTGGAGAAGCAACAACCGGTCTCGTCACAACCTCCCCTAGAGGGAGAAGTACAACCTACAGAAGATGAGGTCAAAGGAGAGGAAACTCCCTTAACGCCATCTGAACCTTCTCCCGCTTCAGTATTGAGCAACCCAGAAGCTCCCTCAATTGGCGATAATGCGACCTGGCGCGATCGCCAGACCGTGGCTGATTCTCAACTAGAGGAAACCCTGAACCTTCTAGTTGACGAGCATTCCCAACAGCTCTCAGCAGAAGATAAGGCTTGGGTGAGTCGTCTACAAACGGCGTTAAGCTCCGATCCGACCCAAAATCCACTCCCAGAAACCGTAGTTTCTCCCCATGTTGCCCAAAGTCCAGAACTCGCTCCCCTCTATCTCGATCCGAGTCCAAACCCTCTTTTATTTCCCACCGATCCCTCAGAAGTAGCTATTGAAGGGACTCAACCCTTAACGTTAAAACAGGCGATCGATTTAGCGCGGCGCAATAATATTGAGCTGCAACAAAGCAAGCTACAATTAGAGCGATCGCAAGCTCAACTCAGACAAGCTTTAGCTGCTAACTTACCCACCTTGACCTTTCAATCTGGTCTGCAACGCTCTCAAAGCGCCAATAGCGAAATTAGCGCCCGTAATACGGACACAGCCCTGGGCGATCCAGATTCTCCGACGAACTCCTTAACGGGGACGGTAGAAGTGCGTTATGACCTGCTGACCTCTGGCTTACGTTCAGCCAATATTAAAGCAGCGGAAAAGCAAGTTCAATTTAATGCGCTTCAAGTCGAAGTGATTGAGGAACAAATCCGCCTTAATGTGGCAGAACAGTATTATCAGTTGCAAGCTTCGGCTGAACAATTACGGATTCGTCAACAGGCTCTCGTACAGGCCGAGCGCAGTTTACGAGATGCCCAGGCTTTAGAAACGGCAGGTGTGGGGACTCGATTTGCTGTGTTGCAAGCTCAAGTGCAAGTTGCAAACGAACAGCAACGACTGACTGAGGCGATCGCTAGTTTAAGAACGGCTCGGCGTACCCTAGCCCAAATCTTGAATCTGCCCCAAACCCTTGATGTCTCTGCTGCCGATCCGGTGGAAATCGTCGGTCGTTGGCAACTTTCCCTCAATGAGAGTATCATCCTCGCCTATAAAAATCGCGCTGAATTAGAACAACGTTTAATCGAGCGAGAACTTAATGAAGCCCAACGTGATGCTCGGTTAGCTGGGTTAAAGCCTCAAGTCAGTTTATTTGCGAATTACAACGCTCTCAAATTATGGTTTGATGACCCTCTGCTCTCCCAAGGCACTGGAGATGGCTATACTCTAGGAGCGCAACTCAACTGGACACTCTACGATGGTGGACTATCACGGGCCCAAGCTGATCTTGAAGAAGCGGAAATAGAAATTGCGGAACAACAATTTGCCGATAACCGTAATCGTATCCGCTTAGAAGTTGAAGATGCCTATTTCCAATTAGTCTCTAGTTTTGACAATATTCAAACGTCTATTGTGGGTCTAGCCCAAGCAGAAGAAGCCCTGCGACTAGCTAGACTACGTTTTCAAGCTGGGGTAGGGACACAAACTGATGTCATTAATTCGGAAACTGACCTCACTCAAGCCCAGTTTAACCAGGTGCAAGCGATTTTAGGCTACAACCTGGCTGTCGCTCGTCTACAACGAGCGATTAGTAATCTACCGGCTTCCCCTACTCTCTAGCTAGTGGACTGTTGAATCGATTTCTTGCATCAGTCAGGGAATTAGGGAATAGGAAATACTTCTCCATTTTAATGTGTCCTTCTATCCCCCCATTCCCCTATCCTTCCGAGAAGCGATGGACAATGCTTTCTGCTTGGCCAAGCCGCTTAATGACCTGTTCTGAGTCAATCAGTCGCTTGAGAACGACTTGGCCAATGGTTTGGTTACTGGGAGCATCGGCCATGGGTTTAACCTCAACCATCAGTACAGCCTCTTCTACTCGATAAAGCCATAATGTTTGGTTATGCTCAATAATTCCCATATTGAGAGGCTCAATGTCTGGTTTTCTGCGCCAAACGACTTCATTCCAAATCCCTCCAAATTCCCAGACGCGGCCAATAATCCATCCATCTGATAAAAAAAAGTATTTTACAGACAAAGTTCGGGCACTCCACACAGATGTTCTTGATGATTCAAATAGCTTACAGCGCTTTGCGCAGTAATGGGATAATGGATACTCTCTTTAAAAGATCTTGAGCCAAGTGGAACAAGCGATCGCCAGAAATCTTGGCTAACCTCTTGACAAGAGGCGAATCTTTGTGTAAATTAGGAAAGTGATGCGGGTATAGCTCAGTGGTAGAGCGTCACCTTGCCAAGGTGAATGTCGCGCGTTCGAATCGCGTTACCCGCTTATAAATTTTAATAGGAAGAGTTATTCGGTTTCATTTTTGTGGCTAAACTAGATGGATAGCAAGCTTTGATTCAATAAACAGGGTTAGAGCCAATATTCTCTTCTCGCTGAATATCGAGAAGATCCTCAACTCATCTCAAATTCAGATTACGGGTGACTTGTGCAGTCCAAAAAAGCTCAAAAAATTGATTTGACCGCCCATGATTATCCTTGTCCTTGCCGTTGTCAAGGTCATTTGCAACCGATTTTGCTCACGGAAGCATTTGGATGCGATCGATGTCAGAAAATTTTTGCGGTTGAGGAAAATGGCTATGTGCTACAACAGGTGTCCACCAGTTCCCCCTACAAGAAAACTTGGTACTGGACAGGAAAGCAATGGATAGCCATTCATTCAGATTTAAAAGAATATTACTTACCCGTGGGGTTGTTGATCATTTTAGTCTTACCCATTGTATGGTTATCCTTATATTTTCTTTTAGCGCCATCAGGGTCGAGTATCATGGTGTGGGTATTCATTCCCTTGATGTTGCTCTTGTTGCTGGCACTGATGAGATGGCTGGTGTATCGACGCTCTTCTTAATTGATGTAGATGACTGATTCATGACTTCATCCAATGACCTTTTAGAGGATGTGGGCGCTTCCCATGAAGCCTCTTTAATTTTAGCGAATACGTCCAGTACCCTCCGCGATCGCGCTCTGAAGATGATGGCAGAGGTTTTGGATGACTCTCTCGATCGAGTGTTAGAGGCGAATACTTTAGATTTAGAAACCTCTCGCGAGATGGCGGTTCCGGATCTGATTTTAGAATGGCTCAAGTTAACTCCAGAGCGCATTCAAAATGTTGTTCAAATTCTACAAGGATTATCAGATTTCCCCGATCCATTACAAGAGGTAATGAATGCCTCCTATCAAGTGGAAGAGGTACAAACCTATTGCCAGCGAATGCCTTTAGGGGTGTTGGCTTTGGTATATGAAGCGTTTCCGGAGTTAGGGGCGATCGCCGCTGGGTTATGCTTGAAAACGGGGAATAGCTTGATTTTGCGTGGGGGAAGTGAATCGTTCCAGACGAACTATGCGATCGCTGAAGCCTTACAAGTCGCGCTAGAAGAGGTGGGTTTACCGCAACATTCATTAATCTTGTTATCCTCAGAACAGGGCGCTCCCATTCGAGATGTGATTCGCCAAGATCGATACATTAATCTGATTATCCCCTATGGTCGGCCGTCATTGGTAGAACAGGTTGTGCGACAGGCAACTGTACCCGTCTTGCGATCGGCTATGGGGAATTGTTATTTATATTGGGGAAATTCCGGTAGCTTGGAAACGGTTCGTCATGTAATTATTGATTCCCACGCCAGCGAACCCGATCCGGTGAATGCGATTGAGAAGGTATTAATTGAACAAGGTCAAAGTTCCTCAGCCATCGCTTCTTTATGGAAATCTTTGAAGGAAAAAGGGTTTGAGTTGCGAGGCGATCCGGAATTAGTGGCTCAATATGAAGAGCTAAAACCCGTAGAACCAGAGGAATGGAATCAGGCATACTTAGAAAAAGTAGTGACGTTTAAGTTGGTCGAAGATTTGGATGGGGCGATCGCCTGGATGAATACTTACAGCAGCGGCCATGCGAACTGTTTGGTTACTCAATCCTATAACGAAAGTCGTAAATTTGCCCTAGGAATTAACAGTGCTTCACTCTATATCAATGCTAGTCCCCGATTCTATCGCTATCGCACCCGAGGCAATACTGTATTTTTAGGCATGTCTAATCAAAAAGGGCTGCGCCGAGGTTTGATTAATTTAGAGGCTCTCACCACAGTTAAGTACATTATTCAAGGGAATACCTGATATCTTTTTTGCCTATTCCCCTATTCTCCAATTAGACTAAAATCTGACGGTAGGGAGAGGTGAAAATTACCCCTGAGTCTAAAATAGCTCTCAAGGGGTGACAAGCAGGCTGAAAAGCGCACGGAGAAAGAAATTTGGCAAACGTACCCAAAAAAGGATAGAGTTGTCTGTCTAGACAACTCAAGAAAGAAATGGGACAATCTCACTTTTCGATTAGATATTTATGCTTAGTTTAATGTCTCCATTCAAATAAGCGCATCTCAACTTCAACTTTTATAGGAATGAATTCCGCCTTTTTTCTCCGGTTTTCTTTGTTCGCTTGGCAATGCTTCCATCCATAAGTTTTCTCTATTTCTGTGGCCTACTTACCCCATACCTCAGCATGGGGTGTTATGGTAATTTTGTATAAAGTATGTGTAAGGACGTGGCTACGGGCCACAGTTTCGGGAATGAGATTTCCCTCCTCAGGTTTATTTGAGTTAGACGGGCTAGGAGGGATTCGAACCCCCGACACCGTGGTCCGTAGCCACGTGCTCTAGTCCACTGAGCTACAAGCCCTTAACTGTCTAGAAAACCAATATAGCACACTTATTGCCCATGACACAAGAATTTTTTTCAACTTCCGGGTTGAGCCATGTGAACGAGTCCGGAGAAGTCCAGATGGTGGACGTTTCTGGGAAAGCAGCAACAGTACGGATGGCGATCGCCGGTGGACAAATGCGAATGCAACCGGCTACCTTAGACGCGATTTTAGCGGGGAATGCCCCCAAAGGCGATATTATCGCTACTGCTAAACTAGCCGGAATTATGGCTGCCAAACAAACCGCCCAACTTATTCCTCTCTGTCATCCCTTACCCCTACAAAAGATTCAGGTTGAAATTGAACCCGATCGCCAGTTACCCGGTTATCAAATTGTGGCAACGGTCAAAACCACCGCTGAAACTGGAGTGGAAATGGAAGCGTTAACGGCTGTCTCTATTGCCGCTCTGACGTTATACGATATGGCCAAAGCTCTGGATAAGGCGATCGCGATCGAATCCATCCACTTAATCGAAAAAACCGGCGGTAAATCGGGTCACTATAGCGCTGCGCGCTAGGGAATAGGGAATGGGGAATAGGGAATGGGTGCTAGGTTTCAGTATTGAACCGGAGTCCTAACCAACTCTTTCTCTGCTACATAGCGCTAAGAAGTCTCATCTTTCTTAAATGAACACTCGACTTGGATTTTGAGGTTGCTTTTTGCTGTTCCCTTGGTCACATAGGGAATTCCCATTTCGCCGCCAATTTCAACTCCGAATTCTAGAGTTACTTTGTCTACATTGGCGATCGCACTCTCTCTGACTTTTTTGAAAGCGGCCAAGCTGTAGTTGGTATAGGTAACAATCGTACTTTGCAAGTCCGTAATGTGCTGTTCAAAATCTTCTTTGAATCCTCTGGTTGTTGCTGGTGCTTCCTCTTCTTCCGCTACATCAGACGTTGAGAAGCTGGCAACGACCTCGGAAGTTTCTACGTCTTCTGTGGCTTCAATGTAAATAACGGTATTGTCATCAAGACGGAGGGGAGCGAGTTTCATGATGGTTGGTTGTGGACAGTTGGGTTGTTTTGAGTATAATACAGGCAAAACTGCTGATTTAAAATAGAGCATGAGTCGAGATGCACTCGTTGTTGGAATTAGTACCTACAGCTACAGGGGATTAAGTAATTTAGACGCACCTGCTCACGATGCGGAGGCGATCGCCCAAAAATTAGAGTCCGGTCTTGCGCCGTTTCGGGTGGAACGCTTGCCAGGAATTAAGGATAAAGCGAATGAGGGTCTGAAGACAGGCAAGAAAACCCAAGTTTCTCTGCGACAACTGCAAACAGCTTTAATTCGTTATTTTAAGCCGAGAGGGGAGACTTATGCCGATACGGTTTTGTTTTATTATTCCGGTCACGGTCTCTATGACAAATTGACAGAAACCAGCTATTTGGCAACCAGTGATGCTGATCCAGAGGCAAATAAGTGGGGTTATCCTTTGGAGCAGTTGTGTAAATTGTTGCGAGACAGTCCGGTCAAGCGACAAATTATCTGGTTGGATTGCTGTCATAGTGGTGGAATCGTTGCTGTTAACGAGGCAAATCCGGGACAACAAGGGGGTTATAGTCGCTGTTTCGTGGCAGCATCCCAGGAAATTGAATTGGCCTATGAGCTGGCAAGTCGTTCTCATGGGGTGTTGACAGATGCACTTTTGCGAGGATTAAATTGCGGCGAATGGATCGATACTCTATCTTTATCTGCGTTTGTCAATCGCTATCTCAAAAATGAGCGAAAAACTTATCCTCAACGTCCTCTCTTTCTCAATACGGGAGAACCCATTGACTTGATTCCCAGGGAGAACGGAGGAAAAACGGAAGAATTACCGGAGTTACAACCCAATCTGCGCCCTTATCGCGCTTTGAATGCCTTTGACCGCACCGAGGAGGATGTTAAGGTCTTTTTTGGTCGCAGGACACTGACCGATGAGTTATTGGGTCAAATTTGCGATCGCCCCTTTTTAGCTGTTTTGGGGCCGTCGGGAAGTGGGAAATCCTCGGTGGTGCAAGCGGGGTTACTCTACGAAATCGAGCAGGGAAAACGGCGATCGGGTACGGAAGACTGGCAGATTTTAGGCATTATCAAACCTGGGGACAGTCCTCTGAGAAGTTTGGCGGGGATTTTTCTTGAAGGGGTAAAATCCCAAACCATACGAGAGAAAGTTCTCAATGATTTGCAGGAACGCGGTTCTACGGCTTTGCGAGAACTGATTGAGGGAGAAGAGTGCGAGCAAACCCTGGTTTTAGTCGTAGACCAGTTTGAGGAAATTTTTTCGCTCTGTCGCGGGAGTGAGGAGAAGGAGCGCGAACGCAAGGATTTTCTTAATTGTTTGTTTGAGACGGTGGATGTGCTGGAAGGTCAATTGCGCTTGGTTATTACTTTGCGGGCGGATTTTCTGGGGAAATGTTTGGAACAGTCCGATGGTAATTTGGCAGAACGGATTAAGGCGAATCGGGTGGATATGACTCCTTTAACGGAGGCAGAGTTGGAAGAGGCGATCGCCAAACCCGCAGCAACAGTGGGGTTGCGGGTGGCTGCGGATTTACGGGAGCGACTGAAGGCAGATATTCGAGCCGCACCGGGAAGTCTGCCGTTATTGCAATATGCCCTGTATGAGTTATGGCAGGATTGGCGCAAGAGCTATGGCGAGGGCAATGCCAGCGACGAACTGACCTTAGCCGGTTATACTCGCATCGGTGAGGTAGCGGGAGCGTTGGAAAAGCAAGCCAATGCTGTCTATGAGTCTTTTGCCGAGTCGTCTATTGAGCAAGGATTAGTTCGGCGTATTTTTCTGGAGTTGGTGCAACTCGGTGACGAAACCGAAGATACGCGACGGCGTGTGCTAAAGCAAGAGTTAGTTAGCGATATCCACCCAAAAACTATGGTGGATGAGGTATTGGACAAACTGGCAAAATCTCGCTTAATCGTGATGGATGAAAATGATTCTAGTGCGGTGGTCATCGATTTGGCTCATGAAGCAACCATACGTCATTGGCAGCAGTTGCGCTCTTGGCTGAACCAACATCGTCAAGATTTGCCCTTGATTCGACAACTCCGCACAGAGGCTGCGACTTGGGAGCATAAAGGACGGCAATCCAAATATCTACTGGTGGGTGCTCGCTTAGACAATGCTCTAGATTGCGCGGACAAATATCGAAAATTAGGATATTTAAGCGAGACTGTGCAAGCCTTTATTCGGGTGAGTCGAGAAACACAAATCGCAGATGAAACGGAGAAGGAAAAGCAAATTTTAGAAGCGCTGTGCATGACCGCAGAGGTACAGTGGAGTCGGCATCAGCAGTTAGAGTCGCTGATAACCATTGCCAAGGCCGGAAAGCGCTTGCAAGAAATCCGGCAAACTCGACCGGAGGTTGAACCGGATAATAGTTCTAAAGCGATCGCAATCTTGCGGCAAATACTCACAGAACGCATCCAGGAAAAAAATCGTTTAGAAGCTCATCAGGGTAGGGTTAATGCAGTGGCATACAGTCCTGATGGCCAGACTCTGGCTTCTGTCAGCAGGGATGGAACTGTCAAACTCTGGCATGTGGAAGATGGAACTCTTCTCCATACTTTAGAAGCTCATCAGAGTTCAGTCCTTGCAGTAGCATATAGTCCCGATGTCCAGACTCTGGCTTCTGCAAGCAGGGATAGAACGGTCAAACTCTGGCATGTGGAAGATGGAACTCTTCTCCATACTTTAGAAGCTCATCAGGGTTCAGTTAATGCAGTGGCGTATAGTCCTGATGGCAAAACTCTGGCTTCTGCCAGCGGGGATAATACCATCAAATTCTGGCAAGTGGAGGATGGTGCTCTCCTCTATACTTTAGCAGCTCATCAGGACTGGGTCAGGGCAGTGGCATATAGTCCCAATGGTCAGACTCTGGCTTCTGCCAGCGGGGATAATACCATCAAATTCTGGCAAGTGGATAATGGAACTCTTCTCCACTCTTTAGAAGCTCATCACGGTTGGGTCAATGCATTGGCATACAGTCCTGATGGTCAGACTCTAGCTTCTGCCAGCGATGATAATAGCATCAAACTCTGGCGAGTGGATAATGGAACTCTTCTCCACTCTTTAGAAGCTCATCACGGTTCAGTCCTTGCAGTAGCATATAGTCCCGATGGCCAGACTCTGGCTTCTGCAAGCAGGGATAGAACGGTCAAACTCTGGCATGTGGAAGATGGAACTCTTCTCCATTCTTTAGAAGCTCATCAGAGTTCAGTCCTTGCAGTAGCATATAGTCCCGATGGCCAGACTCTGGCTTCTGCAAGCGATGATAATAGCATCAAACTCTGGCGAGTAAGGAAAAGCTGTCTCCTCCAGTCTTTACAAGCTCATAAGGGTTCAGTCCTTGCAGTAGCATATAGTCCTGATAGTCAGACTCTAGCTTCTTCCAGCGACGATAATACTATCAAACTCTGGAAAATAGAAGATGGTAGTCTCCTTCATTCTTTAGGAGGTCATCAGCACTGGATCTGGGCAGTAGCATATAGTCCCGATGGCCAGACTCTGGCTTCTGTCAGCAGGGATGGAACTGTCAAACTCTGGCATGTGGAAGATGGAACTCTTCTCCATTCTTTAGCAGCTCATCAGAGTTCAGTCCTTGCAGTAGCATATAGTCCCGATGGCCAGACTCTGGCTTCTGCAAGCAGGGATGGAATCGTCATACTTTGGCATGTGGAGGATGGAACTCTTCTCCATTCTCCAGTTCATCAGAGTTCAGTCCTTGCAGTAGCATATAGTCCCGATGGCCAGACTCTGACTTCTGCAAGCAGTAATGGAATCGTCATGCTTTGGCATGTGGAGGATGGAACCGTCAAACTCTGGCATGTGGAGGATGGAACCGTCAAACTCTGGCATGTGGAGGATGGAACTTTCCTTTATTTAAAAGCTTATCAGGATGTGGTCAATGCAGTGGCATACAGTCCCGATGGCAAGACTCTGGCTTCTGCAAGCAGGGATGGAACTGTCAAACTCTTGCGAGTGGACAATGGAACTCTTCTCCATTCTTTAGAAGCTCATCAGGGTGTGGTCAATGCAGTGGCGTATAGTCCCAATGGCAAGACTCTGGCTTCTGCAAGCAGGAATGGAACCATCAAACTCTGGAACGTGGAGCAGGGCACTCTGCTCCATTCTTTAGAGACTCATCAGAGTGGGGTTAATGCAGTGGTATACAGTCCCGATGGTCAGACTATAGCTTCTGCAAACAGCGATGGAACCGTCAAACTCTGGGATGCAGGGGGTAATCTCGACACACTGATGATTCGAGCTTGCGACTGGCTTCGCGACTACCTAACCCATAACCCCAATGTTAACCCCAGCGATAGAAAGCTCTTAGAATAGCCTGCTTTTGTCGGCAATGATTCATTAATCAAAGCCCACTAAACTTTCAGCCATTTCTATGCCTTTACGCACGGATGTAGCGGACTCATGGAGGGCAGCAATTTCGGACTCTGCTAGGGGCAACTCCAAGATCTTCTCAATTCCCTGATATCCCAATTGACAAGGAATACCCATATAGATGTCATTCAAACCATATTGCCCTTGGAGATATCCGGCAACCGGCATAAAGCGGGATTGATTGTGCAATACAGCTTCCACCATGAGACAGACTGAGGATGCAGGCGCATAATAAGCACTACCAGTTTTCATCAGTTGCACAATTTCTGCACCGCCTTTGCGAGTCCTCTCGACGAGGCGATCGATCGCGGCTCGATCCATCAGTTCGGTAATAGGAATTCCCCGAACCGTGGAAAAGCGAGGTAAGGGAACCATCAGATCCCCATGTCCTCCTAAGACTAGAGTTTGGATATCAGCGATCGAGCATCCTAACTCTAGGGAGATAAAGGTTTGAAATCTTGCCGAGTCCAGAACTCCTGCCATTCCCATAACCCGACTGGAGTCGAGACCACTCGCTTTCCACGCCAAATAGGTCATCACATCCAGGGGATTGGTGACTAACATAAAGATGGCTTGGGGACAGTGCTGGACGGCCTCTTTGACCACAGATTTAACGATTTTGGTATTGATTTTGACCAACTCTTCCCGACTCATGCCTGGTGTACGGGGTTTCCCTGCGGTAATCACCACAATATCGCAATCGACCAAATCGGCATAATTATTGGTACCGATCAATTGACGATCGTGGCGCTCGACTCCCCGTGCTTCCATCAGATCCAACGCGATCCCTTGAGGCATCCCTTCTATCACATCCAAGAGAACCACGTCAGCTAAGTCTTTTTCTGCAATACGTTGCGCCAGGGT
The DNA here is from genome assembly GCF_982964205.1 of Roseofilum sp. Lineage (NCBI taxonomy): Bacteria > Bacillati > Cyanobacteriota > Cyanophyceae > Desertifilales > Desertifilaceae > Roseofilum > Roseofilum sp. The sequence goes on from NZ_CEZBFX010000053.1 coordinate 24,842, forward strand.
GCTGCCGACTTTTCCCGCTCCAATGATACCGACACTCGGAGCGATCGCTTGATGAGATTTAACCATGGCAAATTCTCGTTTTTGTTAGTTGAACAACTCTAGTTGATCGACACGCAGCCAAATATTGGGGGTGGGAACCTGACCAAATTTGACTAAGGCGTAGTCACCTTTGATATCCATGATCTCGCCTTGGGTTTCAAAAATGTAGGGAGGAAACCGGGTATCACTTGCACAAGCTTCTAGGGAATTGTCCAGTTTTTCTTGGATAGCCCGTACCATTGAACCTTTTTTAATTGCTGCTGCCATAATCAACTCAGGAATTACGTTTCAAAACTTCCCTCATGATACCAAGGAGCGATCGGGATTCAAGGATTGATTTTAGCGGTTATTCTTCTGAAGGGATTTAATTTTAGATTTAAATCAGAAAGGACACCGACGACTGGCCGTGTTTCGTCTCGGTGTCCTTACTGGTTCGCTCCTCACACGATAGTCAATATAGCTTACTCAATTGGGTTTGTCATCCCTTGAAGAAATTTTTTTGGTGGCATCCTCTACAATTCTGGGGGGGCAATCAGGTTTAATCCTTGTTCTAGTAAGGTTTTGAGGGTTTTTCTGGCGATCGCCACTAATGCCAAACGACTGAGGGAAAGTGGGCGATTTTGCTTTAAAGTTGATCCCCAGATGCGGCATTGGCGATCGAATCTCAGAAGATCTTGACTAAGTTTTTCGGTTAAGGAGGGTAAGCGCGGGGATGCTCGATCGTCATTGAGAGTATCCCAGATATGCAAGAGGGAGCGGATTAAGGTCTGTTCGCTGGGATGAACCAGTTGAAATTGTCCGTCATCTAACCAAGGAATGCGATCGGGTTCGACGATCTTTAAGGTAGACTCATCCAGGCTCATTAACCCTTGATGTTGAGCAAGACGCAAGAGGGCACAACAGCGAGCATGGGTAGCTTGCCAGCTAAAGACTTCTGGGGAGTGAGGATCGATCTTAGGGAATAGGGTTGTGTTACATCGTTTTGGGGATTCAACCGGGTACTCAGTCGCAGCACGTGGCGCTGTAAGTACCAAGGTAGTGAGCAAAAAGGCTTGCAGTTGCTCGGCTAAACCTAGATCGCAGTAATGAAATTGCAGCCAACCGGGAGAACGAACAGCAAGGGAAAATGCGAATAAGTTCTCTTGTAGGGAAAGGAACTCCCGCAGTTGTTTAGCTAAATAAAGAGGGGTTTGGTCGCTATAGGAAGATAATTTAAGAGCGATCGCCGATTGATACCCTAAGGGTTGATGCTCTGGCAACAGTTCCACCGGAATTTCTTCACGCTTCAAACTCACGAAGGATGTTTCTATTCCCTGATGGATGGCTTTTTGCAGATTCCTTTTCATCGTAGGGGAATTTGGCTCAGGTATTCAGTAAGGTGAAAGGCATCTACCCCTAAAGCCGTGCGCTGTTGAGCCGCTAATATTCCAGCTTGAGCGTGCCACCAGGTAGCCGTCTGAGTAGCCATTTCTGGGGCTTGGGGCAGTTGGGCAACTAGACCCCCTAACAGCCCGGTCAGTACATCACCACTGCCTCCTCTGGCGAGGGCTGGGGTACTTTCGGGGTTCAGGTAAACGCTTCCGGTGGGGCTGCCAATAGCCGTTCTTGCCCCTTTGAGCAACACGATCGCCCCGGTTTGTTGACTCGCTGCGCGAACCGCTTTTATCCGGTCAATATTAGGGTCAATATTAGGGAAGAGGCGCTTAAATTCTCCTGTATGGGGCGTGAGAATTGTGGGAGCCGATCGTTGGTTCAGTTGGGACATACCGAGACTCGCAAGGATATTGAGTCCATCTGCATCGAGGATCGCAGGGATGGGAAGATTGAGGAGAGTGGGAATAATCGGTTCAGCCGATCGCGTGATTCCTGGGCCGCAGGCGATCGCCTGATACTTCTGATAGTTTAGAGTATCGGGGAGTTGGGCGATCGCCCCCGTCTCGGTTTCTGGACAAGGAATAATCAGCGCTTCCGGTAACTGGGCAACCAGCAGGGGTTTTAAGCGGTGGGGAACGGCAATCGAAAGCATCCCCACCCCAGAAGCGCGGGCCCCTAAACCGGTTAAAATGGCACTACCTGCATACTCTTCTGAACCGCACACCAGCAAGAGATGACCGGCTTTGTATTTATGGGAAAGGAGAGGACGAGGAAGGGGAAGACCGGCGATCGCTCCTTCTCTGGTAATACGATAAGATCGAGAAGTGTTACCTAAAACCGTCTCAATATCAGCTAACGGAATACCAAAATCAATCCATTCCACCTTCCCTAAATACTCAACTGCCGCATCTTGCAAACAAGCCGCTTTCCACAGTCCCAAACAGAACGTATAATCAGCGCGAATAGCACAGCCGAGAACTTGTCCCGTATCTGTATGGATACCAGACGGCAAATCAATGCTACAAATCAATATTTGGGATTGATTAATGCGATCGATCTGCTCTGCCAACTCTCCCGAAATAGAACGCTCTAACCCAAATCCAAATAAGCCATCAATCAGAATCTCGCAACTCGCCAGTAATTCATCCAAACTCACCCAAGGAATGCCTAAATTTTTCCCATACTCGGCATGAGCTTGAGTGAGTTCCTTTAAGTTCGCCAACGGTTGCCTCACTACCACCGAATAGCCTTGCAAATACAATTCCCTAGCAATCACCAAGGCATCGCCACCATTATGACCTGGCCCCACCAATACACCAATTTTAGTGGGGGCTAACCCTAGTGCTTTCCATTGAGCCATCATCCGGCGAGCCACTAAACCCGCCACCTTTTCCATAAGTGCCGCTACTGGCATTCCCGCCACAAATAGGCGGTTTTCAATGGCTCGCATTTCAGCCGCAGTGACAACAATTTCGGCAATTTGATTTCGGCAATGAGTCATCGTTTATAGCGCGAAGCGCTAGGGAATGGGGAATAGGGAATGGGGAATAGGGAATAGGTTATGGGGAATAGGTTATGGTAACTCGGTTTTAGAATTTAAAGAAAGTCCTATGTCCCCTTCTCCGTGTCTCCCTATCTCCCTATCCCCCTATCCCCCTATCTCCCTATCTCCCCATCTCCCACTAATGCATTAACACATTGCGATCGTAAGGCGCTTCAAAATCCAAAATCGGCCCTTTAGGCACAATTTTAGTTGGATTAATATCCGTATGGCTGCGATAATAATGGCGCTTAATATGATCGAAGTTACAAGTTTCTGTCACTCCTGGCACTTGATACAGTTCTTTCAGATAGTTCCATAAATTTTTATAATCTGTAATCGGGTGGAGATTACACTTAAAATGACCATAGTAGACCATATCAAAGCGTAATAACGTGGTAAAGAAACACCAATCCGCTTGAGTGATGCGATCGCCGCATAAATAAGGTTGTTGTTCTAACACTTGATCCCAATGATCTAAGGCCTCAAACAATTCCGTTAATCCTTGTTCATAAGCTTCTTGCGTCGTCGCAAAGCCAGCACGATAGACCCCATTATTAATCGGCTGATAAATGGTGTCCATCGTACTATTGATAATATCCCGTAACTCTTCTGGATAAAATGAAATTTGACGTTCCGCGAATCGTTCAAACTCCGTATCCAATATGCGGATAATTTCGCGAGATTCATTATTGACAATAGTATGGGTTTTCTTATCCCACAAAACTGGAACGGTCACCCGACCGCTATAATTTGGATCGGCCTTTAAATAGAGTTGCCAGAGGTAATCAGCCTGATTAACGGTATCGGGAATACAACCGGAAGCTTCAGAAAACTCCCAACCATTTTGATCGATTTCTGGATCGACGACTGATAAGCTAATTGCAGATTCCAATCCTTTGAGCTTTCTAAGAATAGCTGTGCGATGGGCCCAAGGACAAGCCCAAGAAATATATAAATGATACCGCCCAGATTCTGCCTTAAACCCACTAGAGCCATCGGCAGTAATTTCATGTCTAAATGTGGTTTGGGGGCGGATAAAATTTCCTTTTTGATCCGATTGTTCCCGTCGTGAAACCCATTGACCATCGACTAATAATCCTAAGCCCATAGTATATATTCCTTATAATTTGAATAACACCCTTAACAAAAAATCGAGCTTAACCCTCAGTCATTTTGAGGATAAATACCAGAGAAACAAATAGCATTAATCCCAACCAAACCACTAATATAGTATTAAAGGTAGTATGGAAATAACTGCCAGCGAATAAGACCAGAAAAAAGAGAACAATAGCAACTACGAAGTAAGTGACCAGTTGTCCTAAACAACCTTGAACCGATCCAGAAAAATCATCATTTGGGGGTCTCATAGACAGACTCGATGTTAACGACCAAAATAAACGCGAGCATTGCTTAATCCTGAATTTTGTAAAAATGACATTATTTCTGCGGCTTCGCTGCGGTTAGCATAGGGACCAACGGCAACATGCATTCCCCGACGAGAGCGTTTAGCTACAACATTAACCGTATTGGGAATTATTTGCCGCACGCGATTAGCCATGAGATTAGCATCCTCTTGAGAGCTAGGAATGACCACATAATAACCTTTACCTGCGACTGGGAGAGGGTTGGGGTTGATGGTATTTGCAGGGGTAATGGGGGTGGGGTAATTGGGGGTGGGATAATTTGAGCCACCAGCCAGGGTGTTCCCTTGTAGGGAAACGACTTCAGCCAAAATACCGCGCGATCGCAACAAAGACAAACGCTCCTGAGCCTGGAATTCGGACACAAATGCACCCGCCTGAATCACTGTGCGGCTACCTATTTGCCGGATAAAGGCATCCGGTACAAGCTGTTTAACTTGTTCTAATAACAGGGGAGAATTCCCATTAACCCAAACCCGATAGGGGTAGGCACTCGGAGCTACATAGGGTGAATTGATATTACCCGGAATCGTCGGTATGGCATTCAGGGGAGGAGGAGGGGGTAAGGGGACTTGTTGGGACTGAGCGCTAGTGCTGACCATTAATCCTAATCCCAAACTCCCCAGAAGGATAACTCGATTCAGTCTTGAATGCTGTTTTGGGTTGTTCATAGTCTCTTAAAAATTCAGATCCTCCAGAGAAAGGATGGAGGTGTTACCCTTAGAAGGGTACATAACAATTATGCTTTTGTTCACAGTAAGCTTCAGTCGCTGCCATGAAAAAGGTTGTCGTCGGACTCTCTGGAGGAGTAGATAGTTCTACTGCCGCAGCAGTTCTTCATCATCAAGGATACGATATTGTGGGATTAACCCTTTGGTTGATGAAGGGGAAGGGACAGTGCTGCTCGGAAGGTATGGTAGATGCGGCGAAAATTTGCGAACAGCTTGGGGTTTCCCACCATATCGTCGATAGTCGCGAGTTGTTTGAGCAGAATATTATTGATTATTTGGTGTCGGGTTATCGGGAAGGAATTACGCCCCTACCTTGTTCCCAGTGTAATCGGGCGGTGAAGTTTGGCCCGATGATTAATTATGCTAAATCTGAGCTGGGTATTGATTATATCGCTACGGGCCATTATGCGCGAATTGCGTTTGATGAGCAGTCTGGACGCTATCAGCTTTTGAAGGCGATCGATCCCCAGAAAGATCAGTCCTATTTCTTGTACGATCTGTCTCAAGAAATTTTGGCTTCTACGTTGTTTCCCTTGGGAGAAACGCCGAAAACAGAAACGCGCCGCCTAGCAGCCGAGTTTAATTTGACGACGGCAGAAAAACCGGAAAGTCAAGATTTATGCTTGGTGGAAGCCCATGGCTCGATGCAGTCGTTTTTGGATCGGTATATTAACCAGAAGACTGGGGAGATTGTTGACCAAGGGGGCAAGGTTTTAGGACAGCATCAAGGGATTCATCATTACACGATTGGCCAACGGCGCGGTTTAGGGGTTGCTTATTCAGAACCGTTGTATGTGGTGGATCTTGACCCGGTGATGAATCGGGTGATTGTGGGAACCCGCGACAGTGCAGCCGATCCGGAGTGTACGGTGAGTCGGGTAAACTGGGTGTCTATTGCGCTACCGGATAGTCCGATTCGCGCTGAAGTTCGGATTCGCTATCGTTCCAAACCGGTTCCGGTAACCGTGGTTCCTTTAGGGGAAAATCGGGTACATTTGCGCTTTGATGAACCTCAGTTTGGGGTAACACCAGGACAAGGGGCGGTTTGGTATGAGGGCGATCGCCTCTTGGGAGGTGGTATCATTGAACGCAAGTCCAAACTTTAGATGTTCTCAACCCGCTATCGCCGAACACCTCTCGTCTACAGTAGCACAAGTGTTCTTAGACAGATTACTGGAAACGATTCGTGATGGACTCTTAAGGCGCGCTCAACAAATGGACTATCCAGTTTGGGCAGTCATTGAAATGACGATTGCCGGTTATCTCGATGAAGAAGCTTTGTCATTTACCGATTGCCAGCCTAAACTAGACTAGCGTTTGTGTATGGGGGCGATCGCGAACGTGCCAAAGTTCAATTTTTAGTACTCCAATCTCAGGGAACGAGCCACCAGGAAATAACCTCCTAATCGTTTCCCGACACTTTTTGTCTTGGGCAA